>JAMDEM010000196.1:0-16969 GCA_023486985.1 Bacillota bacterium | reverse complement strand
ATAAAGGAGGCTTCAGCCTCTTGTCCGCGATGCCCGCTCAACTTATGAGCGTTCCCTCTTTGTCTTAAAGGAAGTAAAGAAGCTCAGTCCAAAAACATTGACCAAGGCATCACTGCTTCTTGGATTGGGCGAGAGTGCTGACGAAGTCAGGGGGGCAATGACTGACCTTAAAAAAGCAGGAGTTGACATACTGGTTCTCGGGCAGTATCTTGCGCCGGGGAAAAAACATGCTCCTGTTGCGGAGTATCTTGCGCCGGAAAAATTTGATTCATACCGGAAAGAGGCAGAGATAATGGGTTTTATATGCCTTGCGGAGCCCTTTGCCCGCGGTTCATATAAGGGAGAGGAGATTTACAGGAGGTTTAAACATGAGAAAAGTTTTGCATAATTTTTCAATTGAATACCTGCAGGTTCTTGATGAAAACGGCGTATGCGACGAAAGCCTTAAGCCTCCTTTATCTGATGATGACGTAAAAAAAATGTATGAGGCAATGGTTTTTGCCCGTGTTTTTGACGAAACACTTTTAAAACTTCAGCGTGAAGGGAGAATGTACACATTTGCATCATTACGCGGACAGGAAGCATCCCAGATAGGTCCTGCTTACGCGCTGTCTGCTGATGATTGGCTCGTTCCCTCGTACAGGGAAAGCGGTGCAAATCTGTTAAAAGGCACTCCTCCTGAAGTGCTTTATGTTTATTTTGCAGGTGATGAAAGAGGAAACTCAATACCTTCTCCGGTAAAGCATCTGCCGGTTGCCGTGCCGGTGGGCACCCAGACGCTTCATGCCGTGGGCATTGCCTGGGCGGCGAAAATGAGGGGTGAAAAAAGTGCAGTTCTGTCATTCTGCGGGGACGGTGCGACTTCAAAAGGCGATTTTCACGAAGCGTTAAATTTTGCCGGTGTCTATAAAACTCCAAATGTTTTTATGGTTATTAACAACGGCTGGGCAATTTCCCTCCCGCGCTCGAAGCAGACTGCTGCGGAAACTCTTGCACAAAAAGCAATTGCTTACGGGCTCAGGGGCATTCAGGTTGACGGCAATGATGTTTTTGCAACATATTCTGCTGTTAAGGAGGCGCTTGAATTTGCATATCGCGGAGTGCCCTCTGTTATAGAATGTGTTACATACAGGATGAGTGATCATACTACTTCCGACGATGCAAAAAAATACCGTGACCCGGAAGAAGTTGAGCTATGGAGAAAGAGAGACCCTATAGACAGGCTGAAAAAATATATGTATGCTAAAGGCATAATGAATAAAGAATATGAAGAAAAAGTGCAGCAAAATTCTGAAAAGAGGATAAGCGAGGCAGTTAAGAAGGCTGAAGCAATACAGGAACAGGAGCCGATTGACCTATTTAAATATGTTTATGCAGATATGCCGTTACGTTTAAAAGAGCAGTATGAGGAGTTGATGAGCTGATGGCTGTTGCAAAAGTAACAACTGCTGTTACAATGGTTCAGGCGCTTAATTTGGCATTGCGACAGGAAATGGAGAAAGATCCGTCGGTCATGATTCTTGGAGAAGATGTGGGAAAAAACGGCGGAGTTTTCAGGGTTACCGACGGATTATATGATATTTTCGGTGAAGAGCGTGTAATAAGCACTCCCCTTGCTGAAACCGCTGTTGCAGGAGCTGCAATCGGTCTTGCCATTAACGGAATGAAGCCTGTGGCGGAGATACAGTTTGAAGGGTTTATGCCGCCTGCTTTTGACCAGATGTTTTCTCATGCAGCAAAGATGAGAAACAGAAGCCGCGGGCGTTTTACTGTTCCAATGGTTTTGCGTGCGCCTTATGGCGGGGGAGTTAGAGCACTGGAGCATCATTCCGAAAGCCCGGAAGCTTATTTTATCCATACACCCGGGCTTAAGGTGGTTATTCCTTCTTCGCCGCAGGAAGCCAAGGGCCTGTTGATTTCCGCGATACGGGATCCTGATCCTGTGGTTTTTCTTGAACCAAAAAGACTTTATCGTGCTTTCAAGGAAGAAGTTCCTGAAGATGAATATACAATACCGCTTGGTAAAGCCAATGTGGTGAAAGAGGGAAAAGAGATAACAGTTCTTGCCTGGGGTGCTATGCTTAAGGTTTCACTTGAGGCGGCAAACAGGCTGAAAGATACGATAAGCGTGGAAGTCATTGATTTAAGGACTCTTGCGCCGGTGGATGAGGAAGCAATAGTAAAATCCGTAAAAAAGACCGGCAGGGCTGTAATAGTGCATGAGGCTCCTAAAAATTGCGGCTTTGGAGCCGAGCTTTCTTCGATAATTATGGAAAAGGCTTTCTTAAGCCTTAAAGCGCCTGTTAAAAGGGTAGCCGGATGGGACACTCCCATCCCACTGCCTAAATATGAGGATTATTATTATCCGAATGTTGACAGGATAATGAAAGAATTACAAAGGACGGTAGCTTTCTAATGGCATACGATTTTAAGTTTCCGGATGTTGGAGAGGGAATTTCTGAGGGGGAGCTTATAAGGTGGCTGGTGAAAGAAGGAGATGAAGTTAAGGAGCATCAAACGGTTGCGGAGATTGAAACTGACAAGGCAGTTGTTGAAATGCCTTCTCCACGGGCAGGAATTGTTCTTAAAATCTATCATAGCGAGGGAGATACCGTAAAAGTTGGAGAGGCTTTGCTTACAATCGGCGAGGCAGGGGAGAAACTGAAAGAGCCTGTTTTTGCAGGGGTTCCTAAAGCTGCGGCAGCCAGTGTTTCTGCAAAGGCTGAAGTACCTTCAGCCGCTGTGGTTGCGCAGGAGGAAACTTTAAAAGAACCAGTCACAGCCGGTGCCACTAAAACTGCTACATCCCCTGCTGCGGCAGCATCTGAAGCTGTTAAGCCTTCAGTTGCAGGTGAAGGTTCTGCCGGGGTTGCAGCGCCTCCTGCGGCGGCCGGTGAAAAGGAACCGGAGAGGGGAGTTGCGGTGGTGGGTGAGCTTCCTTCAACCATGGAAGGGGTATTCGGTATAACTGCAGCACCTGCCACGCGGGCGCTTGCACGGGAACTGGGCGTGAATATAAATATCATAAGAGGAACGGGTCCGGGCGGAAGAGTTACTGATGACGATGTTAAGAAAGCCGCCTCAGGAAAAGAGACTTCAACGGCTGAAATGGCCGCCGGTAAAAGAGAAGCTGTGTCGGCTGAAAAGGAAGAGCCAGCCGTTGAAAAAGTTGATTCAAAGAAAGAAGAGCCGCCTGCTGAAAAAGCTGCTCCTGGTGTGGCGGGACCTATGGAGCGCGTGCCGGTAAAAGGTATCAGAAAATCAGTTTCCAGAAAAATGGCTGAATCATGGGCAAATGCTGTGCAATGCTCTCACATGGCAGAGGCCGATGTAACTCATCTGGTTGAAATAAGGGAGAGGGAGAAAGAAAGAGCAAAGAAGAGAGGGATGCATCTTACGTATCTCCCGTTCATAATCAAGGCGGTTATAGCATGCCTTAAGGATCACCCTTATTTAAACGCCTCACTTGAGGGCGAAGAAATTTTGCTCAAAAAATACTACAACATCGGGATTGCCCTTGACTCGCCCGACGGGCTCATGGTTCCCGTACTTAAGGGCGCAGAAAATAAGAAAATACTTGAAATTGCGGAAGATATTGAAAGGCTTGGTAATGCCGCAAGAGAGCGGAAGATTGATATTGCTGATTTAAAGGGAGGCACTTTTACCATAACCAATGTGGGGAGCCTTGGGGGAGTTTTTGCAACTCCCATAATTAACTACCCCGAAGTTGCCATCATTGCCACGGGAAAGATAACTGATAAGCCTGTTGTAAGGGACGGGAAAATTGAAGCAAGGAAAATAATGGGACTTTCCCTTACCTTTGACCACCGCGTTGTTGACGGCGCAGAGGCAGCTCGCTTTACCAATGATGTTATTTCCCTTCTTGAAGACCCCGACCGGCTTCTGGTGGAGCTTTAATGCGAGTATTTTTCCTGCCCTGAAAAATATCTCTTAACCAATCGCCTCTTCGGCCCCATTTAATAAGCAAAGCTGCGGGGTCTTCGATCGCAAAATAAAGGGGGTTGGGGGGATTCGGGATTGCTTCTCTACGCTTGCAAAATAAAGGAGAGTCTATTATGATAAAAAGTTTTTTTCTGAAAGGTTTTATGATATTTTCCCTTGTTTTTATTTTGCTGGCTATAGTTCCTGCGCGGCAGGTGTTAAGCAAAGAAGGGCATAAGGCAAAAAGAATTGCCGGACCTCTTCACCGGGAAGGAATGAAAATTATTGACAGCCGGGGGGAAGAAGTTATTTTTCGCGGCGTCAATGTTTCAGGCATGGAGTGGGGTGCGGGTTATCCATGGGTAAACGGAAAATGCACTGATCCCAAATGGGGCCACAGATACGGCTGTTATGGAATACCGCCTGACAGCGTTTATGATAATATTGCAGAATGGGGATTTAACATGGTTAGGGTTCCCATCTGCTGGGCTAATATTGAAAATGAACCCGGAGGACCATACAACGAAGAATACCTGAAAGCTGTTGATCACATTGTCCAGGAGTGTGCAAAACGAAATATTGCAGTGGTATTCAGCATGCATCAATGGGTGTGGTCGCCGAATTTTCTTACAATCAAAAGGAGCATCGGCAGGAGAATTCATGGTAACGGCTGGCCTGTATGGCTTTATCCTCCTGAATGGTTTGCCACAAATCCAGTTACCGGAAAGAAAAGGCAAAAAACTCTCTCGGACGGATTAGATGGCCAGACGGCGGCAAGCAGGGAATTTTTCAAAAATGAACGCATAGTGAATGGCGGGAAAATACAGGATCGCTTTATTAAAATGTGGGTTCATGTGGCAAAACGCTATGCCGCGTATCCTAATGTTGTTGGCGCGGATATTATTAATGAGCCGTATCAAAATAATGGAAAAGAACTTGAAGACCTTTATATTAAAGCAGGCAACGCTATTTCAAAGGTTAATTCCAATATGCTTTTAATTTATGAAAAAAGTCTTTCCAGCAGGCATCTTGATATTTCATATATTTTAAGGGATCCCCTTTTTCAAAAGAAAGGTGTTTTAGAAGCTCATATGTACCCGGCTTCATGGGACAAAGACGGTGTGGATGCCAAGGGAAGGCCCATGAAGTCAGGAAAGAAAATGTTGATGCAGGACTTGAGCAAAGCCAAAGCAGCGAATGTTCCCTTATGGATAGGCGAGTTTCACTGTATCATGGAAAAGGGACATAAGGTTAAAGCTGAGCAAACCAGGAAAATGCTTGATTACATGAAAAAGAGCGTAAACGGCATAACTGACATTTCATGGTCTTACTGGGCTTATCAGAGGGATGCCCAACCGCTCGACGGTGAAACCGGCAACGGCCCGGTGAATATGGAACTGGTACGTGCCCTGCAGGAAGGATTTTGATTTCAGAAAAAAATTTAGAGCTGCAGTGTTTCAATTCATAGTTGAATTAATGTGCTTAAGAAGGGGACTGAGGTAATGAAGATAGCGGGAAAAATTATCTTAATGATGACATTTTTGGCATTTTTTACTGTTGCTGTTTCTGCTCAGGAAAATTACTGGAAATGGTTAAATAATAAGTTTGAGGGGTATTATCAGGCTGGCGACTACCGGAACGCTGAAGCGGCAGCTAAAGAATCACTCGCAGTGGCAGAAAAGGCATATGGACCCGAGCATCTTAATGTTGCATTATCTTTAAGAAATCTTGGTGAAGTCTACAGGATGCAGAAGGAGTACCCGGAGGCAGAGCCTTTATTCAAGCGGGCACTTGCTATACGCGAAAAAGCACATGGACCGGAAAGTCTTGATGCGGCACAGGTTTTAAACGACCTGGCTAATCTTTATAGCGCTCAGAAGGAATATTCCGCCGCAGAGGATTTTTATAAAAGATCTTTGGCAATTTTTGAAAAAGCTCATGACCCGGATCAGGCGGGATTAGCCGTTCTCTTTAATAATCTTGGAGTTGTGTATTTTTGTGAAGAAAAATATACTGAAGCCGAACCGTTTTTCAAGAAGGCACTTACTATAGAAGAAAAAGCTAATGGATTGGATAGCCGGGTTTTATTAAGTATTTTAAAAAATCTGGAGGAACTGTATAAGAGGCTGGGGCAAAAAGAAGAATCGAAAAAATACGAAGACCGCATAAGGGAAATTCAGAGCAAAAAAAACTCATGACTCATCTCTTCTGATCGCCGGCTTTTCTTATCGCATATCCTGCTATTAAACATGAAGAAGGAGAAATTTCAGTAAGACTTCCTTTTTCCTGGAGGGCAATGCCCGGGCATCTTGTGCAGAATTCTTTCTTGAAGCATTTCATACAGGTTTTAAGCTCAATGTTTTTTATGCCCCGGAGCATTTTTATATTTTCAGAGTCGTGCCAGATCTTTTTAAAGGAAGTTTCTTTTATGTTTCCAAGTTTGAGTCCCATTCCCGTGCAGGGGCTTACATTTCCTTCGGGGGATACGGCGGCAACCACAACTCCGGCGCCGCACATATAGTCTCCAGTGTCCCAGGAAGTTTTAAGCTCAAGGTTTCCTGAGGTATAGCGGTCATCTCCCATTATGATTGATGTAAGCTCCGGGTTGGAAAAAATTTCTTTCAGTTCGGCGTCGCCTGCTGCAAGCTGAAGAGGAGTGCTGCTTCCTTCCCTGCCGGGCACAAGAATAAGGTCAAAGATTATTCTTGCTCCAACCTTCCCGGCAAAATCAAGAAGCAGGGGAGCCGAGTGGAATGTATTTTTCATAAGGGCAGAGGATATTTTTACCTGAATTCCTCTTTTAGCAAGAAGCTCAATTATTCGTTTGCTTTTTTTAAATGAGCCCGGTGTGTTTGTTATGAAATCATGTTCTTCTGGATTCATGCTGTAAAGGCTTACATGCACTTCGTGGGGAAAAAGCTCTGCCAGAGTTTCAATGTTTTCTTCAGTGATTAATGTGCCGCTGGTCTTTATTATGCATGAAAAGCCAAGCAGTCTTGCATATTCCAGGATATGAAAAAAATCTTTTCTTAGAAAAGGTTCCCCGCCGGTAAAGACAATTTCCAGGGTTCCCATTTCAGCCAGCTCATCTAATAGTTTAAAATATTCTTTCTTTAACAAATCATTGGGGATTTTGTTTTCAATGTAGCAATGCTTGCAGTTAAGATTGCAGCGGTATGTAAGCTCCAGAATAACCTGGAGGGGAATAAGCAGTTGTTCTGCGTCGTGAGTGAGCTTTTTTAAAAGCTCTCCTCCTCCCTTTGCTGATGAAACATTCACACCGGCTGATACGGGAGATTCCTTGCTGTACGGTTCTATGTTTTTCCACGCTTCCAGGAGTTCTTTCCAGCCGTGTTCAACTTTTTTATCGGAAAGTCTTAAAAGGTCTTTTACCATCATTTCCCGGAAAAAATCCGATGTATCAGCCATAACTATAGATGAGTCAATATTAAATTCCCCTGCTATTTCCTGGATAATGTTTTCAAGGGTTGTCTTGCCGTCGCTTAATTGTATTATTTTAGCCGCCACGGAATTAAGGGTGAGAAGTTTTTTATTTTTATAGTCAAACAGGATGCCGTCTTCATTCCACATTCTGAAGGAAGAAGCTGGATTCCTGAGTGGATACTGCTTCAAAAACATGTGGTGCAAACCTTCCTTTAACATTGCTGTGTATATTGCGCCTTTCTAAGCAAAAAAATTGCCGGTAGAGCCAGGTTTTTATTTACCCAATATTATATCAATAATTATCACTGTCTGGCAAATTTTATATGTGCCCTTTGCCGTAGTGACATTGCTGACTTACTCCCGCTTTTTTGGAGAAATGGGGTAAACGGCAGTAATTATATTATGATGTAGTGCTCGTTCCCCGAACGGGCATTTATCCGGTCACCTCTCCACACCGTGGAGAAGGCAAGGGTGAGGGGGCAGAAGGAATGGCTGGATAATTTAAAGAAAATCATCTGAATATTTGTGAAAAAGAAAGGTTTAACTGTTATAAATGAGAGTTTGTGGAGTAAATAAATCAGTAATCACTGGTAAAGAACCGCCATTGGTTCTGGCTTCTTTTGAAACATACATAAAGTCCAGCCTGGAAAATTTGAAATGGCAGCTAAAACGATATTTCGGCGATACTTCAAAACTGAGCGTTGAAGATGTGCGTGACAACCTTGCCCGCCTTAATGCTTATGAAAACATAGACTGCTTAAAGGAAATTGAAAAAGAACATATTACAATTCTTGATGAAAATGAAATTGATACAAGGGAAGCAGAAGAAGTCGTGCTGAAGGGGGAATTCTTCTGGGAACATGCAGCGGCCGGTGAAGCCACAAGATTGGGAGCGGGCACAAAGTATGTTCTTAAACTCAGCGATTTTCCCGTAGAGAGAATAATTAATCTCAGGAAGCGCGAGATTGAAAAAGATTTCAAGTCTGATCCCGCAACTGTTAAAAAGCTGATTTCAGAATTAACCGGAAAAAATCTTTTAAAGCAGATGGAATGCCGTCCTGAAGATATTCTGCCGCTGACCCTTGGGGCAAGGCATATGCTCCAGATGGCTTATGACATTGTAAAGCTTGCAAAAAAGCATGGTAAAAATCCTGAAGAAGTGCTTAAAAAGCAAAAAATGCTTCTTGTAATGAATGGACCCACGGCTGAAAGGATAATAAATGATTTTATCCGGCATAACTTTTTCGGCTTTAACAGGAAAACAGTTTTTTTCATGATACAGAAGAGCTTTCCCGGAATTGATATAAAGAACGGAGAATCCTTCTACGATACAAGTCATGAAAGGCATTACAGGCTTCATAATCACGGGCAGATGGTTATGCAGAAGACCCAGGATAATGTGATATTTTATATTGATGATGATAAATCAAGAAGATACCTGAAAAGCAAAGAGTTTGAAAATATTCTGGGAACTGTTAAGGACCTGGTTTCTTATAATATTGAAGACATGGATTATCTTGCCGGCTCGATAGACTGGCAAAGCCTTGCTCTGAGCCTTGAGCTTGGCAAGCAGGGATACGCAATGACAATGGAGATAGTGGGGCAGAACCCCCTAAAGCCGCAGAAAGGCGGCGCCTGCTTCCGGGATGATAATAAAAAAAGAGTTGTAATGATAGAATCAAATCAGTTGATGGGCATGAAAGAGGAAGATATAAAACACCTTAATAAAAACTTCAACCACTATCCCAATCCTGTAATTGCATTTAGAGCAGTGAAAGAAGGGAAAATGCATCTTCATATTGATGTTAAACATTCGGTTGACAGGAATGGAAATCCTAAAAATTATATTTATTTCTGCACGCCCCAGGGAGATATAAATTTTCTGGTTAAAACGGCTTATATAATGCGTAAGAAAGTTAAGCAGATTGCTAACTGGAAATCCCCAGCCACCACGCCTGCGGCAGTAAAGGCTTGTTTTAAACAGGATTATCAAAAGGGCTTCAAAGAGTTTGTTGAAAAAATTCTCAAGTTGACTGCTTAAATAGGATGTGAGATAATTAACATTGAAATTTTTTGGAATTTAATCGGATGAAGGTGCTGCCGTGGCAGGAGAGATTCTTGATACGCTGGGAAAAGGTGCAACCCTTGCCGGAAAGGCTGCTGCCAGGGGATTAAGCGAGATTAAAAAAAGCATGAAGGGTCCGCCTGTAACGGCAGGGATACCGGGCCAGTCAGGGCTTTTTTATCGAAAAGGAAATTACCTTCCCTTTGGCAGGTTCCTCCCCTTTATAGAGTTTTTTGAATCCCAGGAAACAAGCAGGCTTGAAATGGGGATTCTAAGGAACCTCACACTGCCTGCTTCGGAAAAGTCGGCAATCAAGGGCTTCCAGAATATACTCACGGCCAATTTCTCCGATGCAGAAGGCAGGCTCGGTGAAGCAATATCAAAGGATGCCCAGCTTGCAGATGCCTATTATCTTCTGGGATGTCTTTCTCTGGAAAACGATAAATGCAAGGAAGCATCCGAGTACATTCAAAAAGCAATACTCTGCCAGGCAAACCTAGGGCAGAAACTTAAAAAATATCTTCCATCCTTCCGGATGACTCTTGCAGTCACGCAAAATTCAGCGTTTGCTCTTTTTCCTGACCTTCTTGGACTTAATTTAATTCTATCAATTGTTTTCAGGGAGCTTGGACTGAGGGAAGAAGCAATAAAAATCCTGGAACAGCTTCTCTCTGTTATGCCGAATCAGCAGACAATATTATTTTTTCTTTCCTGCTATTTCTGGGAGACAGGAAATTATTCTTTGATTGTTGACCGTTTAAAAGAGATTCAGCCTGAAAGCAACATTTCAATTCTGCTGCATATTATGCTGGCGAAAGCCTGGCAGGGGATAGGCGATATTTATGAATCTTCCAATGCGTTAAAGAAAGTTATTGCTTTAAAAGAAGAATTTGACCCGTATGTTATAATGGATTGCAGATTTTATCTTGCCCAGGCTCTTCAAAGAGCCGGAAGCGGCGAAGAGGCGGCAGGGGAGCTTCAAAAAGTTTATTCAAAAGCTCCGGATTATAAAAATTTAGCCGGGAGACTCGGATGAAAGGAGGAAGGAATCATTCAGGAGGCGGAAGCCCAGCCGGCAGCGTTTCAGGCAGTTGCTGAACCGCCGCAGATTTCTGCTCCGCCAGCTTCAAAACCAGCTTTACCCTGGGAGGCTGCATTTGCTTCAGATGACGGTAAGATAAAAGTAAAACTTTCAGATAAAACATTAGAGATTGGAAGAGAATCGGGAAATTTAAAATTACCTGACGATCTTGCAGTTTCTAAGATTCATGCAAGAATTATATTCGAAGACGGACAACACTGGATTGAAGATGCAGGAAGCACTAACGGAACCTGGGTTAACCAGCACCGGATATCCAAGAAAGTTGTGCTTAACAAAGGCGATACAGTAGTAATCGGTGAAACTGCATTCAGGATAAAATAGCATGAATAACCATGAAACAGCTTACTGGCTTGCCCTTAACAGGCTGCTGGGAAGTGCCACAAGGAATTTTTTGACTCTTGTGGAATTCTTCGGCTCGGCAGAAGCGCTCTGGAAGGCAAAAAGAAACGACCTTTCCGGAGCCGCCAATGGTTTTTTGCTGAATAAAATAATTAGAGGCAGGGAAGGAATAGATCCGGACGGAGAGCTTGAGAGGGCAGAAAGGGAAAATGTAAAGGTATTAACCATAAAAGATGAAGGTTATCCTGCTCGTTTAAAGAACATTTTTGACCCTCCGATTCTTCTTCATATAAAGGGAGAATTTATCCCGCGGGATGAGCTTTCGATCGCCGTTGTGGGAGCAAGACGCGCTACAGCTTATGGAAGGATGGCGTCAGAAGTTCTTGCCGGTGAATTGTCAGCAGCGGGTTTTACGGTGGTAAGCGGGCTGGCAAGAGGAGTTGATTCTCATGCCCATAGGGGCGCTCTTCAAAAGAATGGAAGAACTGTGGCGGTGCTGGGAAGCGGACTGGATATAATTTATCCTCCTGAAAACAAAAAGTTAGCGAAAGATATTGAGGAGCACGGCGCAGTTGTTTCGGAGTATCCTCTGGGGTCACAGCCGGACCCGTGGCATTTTCCTGTAAGGAACAGGATAATAAGCGGCATGACTATGGGCACGGTGGTGATTGAGGCAGGTGAGAAGAGCGGTTCTCTTATAACGGCAGACCTGGCTCTTCAGGAGGGAAGAGAGGTTTTTGCCGTGCCTGGAAATATAATAAGCAATACCAGTAAAGGCACAAACAAGCTTATAAAAGAAGGCGCCAAGCTTGTAGAAACTGTTGAAGACATCCTTGAAGAATTCGGATTGAAAGCCGCACCGCCTGAGCAGGTAAAAATGCTGTTTCTTGACGGAGAAGAAGAAAGAATAGTTAAAGCCATAAAACCGGAAGGGTGTATAATAGAAGAAATTATCGAAGAAATAAAGCTTCCTGCAAGGATTGTATCAAGCAAACTTCTGATACTGGAAACAAAAGGTGCAGTATCAAGGATGCCGGGAAATATTTATATCAGGAAAGGGTGATCACTTGTCAAAGGGTCTTATTATCGTTGAGTCTCCAGCAAAGGCAAGAACAATTCAGAAATTTGTCAGCAACAAGTATGTGGTGAAGGCTTCCCTGGGGCATATAAGGGATCTTCCAAAAAGCACCATGGGCGTTGATATTGAAAACAATTTTGAGCCGAGATATCTTGTAATAAGAGGGAAGGCTTCAATCATAAAGGAGCTTAAAGAAAGTGCTGCGAAGCACAAAAATGTATATCTTGCCCCTGACCCGGACAGGGAGGGGGAGGCAATCGCCTGGCATCTTTCGGAAGTGCTTAATAAAAATGATGTTTCAAGAATAGAGCTTCATGAAATTACTAAACCTGCTCTTGAGAAAGCTCTCTCTAATCCTTCTAAAATTGACATGGACAGGGTAAAGGCTCAGCAGACAAGGAGAATTCTTGACAGGCTACTGGGCTATGAATTAAGCCCTCTTCTCTGGAAGAAGATTTCAGGCGGGTTAAGCGCTGGAAGAGTTCAGTCGGTAGCGGTAAGACTTATTGTGGAAAGAGAAAAAGAAATTCAGGATTTCCAGCCGGAGGAATACTGGAGTATTGATGCAGTTCTTTCCAAACATGAAGGGGATTTCCCATTTGAGGCATCGTTGGTTCAGAAAGACAGCGAAAAGATAAAAATATCCAACGAAGATGAGGCATCAAAAATTCTTGAAGAACTTAAAAAGTCATATTTTAAAGTAAAGGATGTTACGAGGAAAGAGCAGAGGAAGAACCCGTCTCCGCCTTTTATAACCAGCAGTCTTCAGCAGGAGGCTTCAAGGAAGCTTGGTTTTAGAGTATACAGGACCATGATGATAGCCCAGCAGCTTTACGAGGGCCTCGATATAGGCTCCGAGGGTACAGTCGGTCTTATCACTTATATGAGAACCGATTCTCCAAGAATTTCCGATATAGCAAGAGCTGAAACCCTGAAATTCATCAAGCAGAAATTCGGGGAAGCTTTTGAGGGACCAATCCGCCAGTATAAGGCAAAGCCGGGAGCGCAGGAAGCTCACGAAGCTGTAAGGCCGACTTCAATATACAGGGACCCGGAAAGCATCAAGGGTTATCTTTCCAGGGACCAGTTCAGGTTATATAAGCTTATCTGGGAAAGATTTCTTGCAAGCCAGATGGCGTCCTGCATCATGGATGTGGAAATTGCCGATATTTCGGCTGATGGCTATCTTTTGCGTGCTCAGGGAACTACCGTAAAATTTCCCGGCTATACCGCCGTATATGTGGAAAGCAAGGAAGATAACGGCGAAAACGGAGAAGAGAAAAAGCTTCCGCCTCTTGTGCCGGACGAGCTTTTGAATCTTCTTGAGTTAAAAGATAAACAGCATTTCACCCAGCCGCCTCCCCGTTATACTGAAGCCTCACTTATAAAGACACTTGAAGAAAAAGGGATTGGAAGACCCAGCACCTATGCCCCGATTGTTGAGACGATTCAAAAAAGAGGCTATGCAGAACTGCTGGAAAAAAGGTTCCACCCGACCAAAATTGGAGGAATAGTTACAGACCTTCTTATTAAGAATTTTCCCACAATTGTAAATGTTGATTTTACAGCGGAAGTTGAGGGAGAGCTTGATAAGATCGAAGAAGGCACCATGGAATGGGTAAAGGTTTTAAATGATTTTTATAAACCCTTTAAGGAATCACTTGTTACGGCGCAGGATGCCATCAGCAAGATAGTCATTGAACCGGAGCTTTCGGATGAAGTCTGTCCCACCTGCGGGAAGCAAATGGCAATAAAGCGGGGCCGTTTTGGAACTTTTCTTGCCTGCACTGGTTATCCGGAATGCAAGACTAATCGTCTCAACAATCGGGGCATAGGGTTGAAATGCCCCGAGGAAGGATGCACCGGCAAAGTTGTTCAGCGGCGCAGCCGCAAGGGAGTATTCTATGGATGCAGCCGCTATCCGGATTGCAAGTTTGTAAGCTGGTACAGGCCTACCGATAAGAGATGCACAAGGTGCGGCAAGGTAATGGTACTGAGGTCAACAAAAAATGGGAAAACTTTTATGCACTGCATAGACAAGGACTGTAAGGCAGTCAACAGCGAAGTAAATAATCCAGAATCCCCCTAATCCCTCTTAACAAAGGGGACGAAGGGTATGTGTTAAAATAACATTAAGAGGTAGACGCATGATAAGATCAACAACAATTCTTGCCATGAAGCATAACGGGCAGGTTGCCCTTGCCGGCGACGGACAGGTTACTTTTGATAAAACCGTTATCAAGCACGGCGCAAGAAAAATCAGAAAAATGTACAATGACAAAGTTGTCGGAGGCTTTGCGGGATCTGCTGCCGACGGCATCACTCTTTATGAAAAGTTTGAAGGGAAACTTGAGGAGTTTCACGGCAATATTACAAGAGCCGCGGTGGAGCTTGCCAAGGACTGGCGCAGCGACAAAATTCTTCGTAAACTTGAAGCCCTTATGATTGTGGCTGATAAAGATCATATTCTCATGCTTTCGGGAAACGGCGATGTAGTTGAACCCGATGACGATGTAGCCGCCATAGGCTCAGGCGGTCCTTATGCCCTTGCCGCCGCCCGTGCTCTTAAAAAATTCTCCAATCTTTCAGCCCGGGAAATAGTTCAGGAATCCATGAAAATTGCCTCTTCTATCTGCATATATACCAATGAAAACATAACGGTGGAGGAACTTTAAATTGTGCGCCGGAAGAGCTCCCTCAGCTTTTAAGAACATGAATGAAAAGATCATGGATCTTTATTCTCAGGTTGTAAAAGAGAGGGATACAAAAGAAGCTGTTTTAAGGAATATGGCTGAAGGCGTGATGAGCCTTGATGAAAACCTTGTTATTACTTCATTTAATGAAGCAGCAGAAAAAATAACCGGTTGGAAGGCAAAGGAAGTAGTCGGTAAAAAGTGCCATGATGTTTTTACGGGGTTTGATAATGAAAGCGGATTAATGGTATGTACGCCTGCAGCATGCTTTCTTTACAATGCCATGAAAAAAGGCGAAAACAGCTGTAAATATTTTTTGCGCCTGCGAGCAGGGGAGAAAAACGAAAGATTTGTGGAATTTAACTGCCGGTTTTTGAAAAACGGCGCTTCAAAATATACCGGAGCTGTTATAGTTTTCAGGGATATGTCGGCAGTGAAAGAACTGGAGGACTTAAGGAGCGAGCTTATCAGCACTGTTTCCCATGAATTGAAGACTCCCCTTACCTCAATAAAGTCCTATCTGCAGCTTCTTCTGCATCCAAAAGCTGATTTTGAAATGGAGAAAGTAAAGGAGATTCTCAAGAGCGTAAGCAATGCGGCGGACCGCCTTGACAGGTGCATAGGTGATTTATTATATGCTTCCAGAGTTAAGTCAAATCAACTCGTGCTTAACCTCAAGCATTTAAATATTGCGGCTCTTGTAAATAATATATTGGATAGCTATAAGGGCAAAACGCCGAAACACCGCTTTACAGTGAAAATTTCTGAAAACCTGGAAATTATGGCAGACAGGGAACAGATGGAATATGTGGTAAGCCACCTTATTAGCAATGCTTTGAAGTATTCCCCTGACGGCGGAGAAATTTTAATTGGCGCAAAAAAAACTGACGGTCATGCGGAAATATTTGTTCAGGACCAGGGGGTGGGCATCCCGGCAAAACATCTTAAAAAAATATTTGACCTTTTCCACCGGGTTGATATGTCAAATGCAAGATTTGCTTACGGCTCAGGGGTGGGTCTTTTTATTGTAAAGAAGATTGTTGAGACTCACGGCGGAAAAATCTGGGCGGAAAATATTGAAGGGAACGGCTCCCGGTTCATATTCACCATTCCTTCATAAGTTTACAGAAAGGGGGATAAAACGCTGAATAATAAGATTGTAATGATAGTGGAAGACGATGAAAGCGTCAGGAAATCCCTCAAAATGTATCTTGAACTTGAAGGATTTAAGGTCATGGAAGCTTTAAACGGCAGGGAAGCCATGGATAAGGTAATGACCAGCCGTCCTGATATTATTGTAACGGATATAATGATGCCGGAAATGGACGGGTTTCAGTTTTATCTTCTTTTAAAAGACCAGCCGGAAATCAGGGACATTCCCGTAATTGTGCTCACGGCAAAGGGCAGCACTGATGATATAAGATGTGCTTCCCTTATGGGGGTGGATGAATACATCACCAAGCCCCTTGACCCTGAGAATCTTGTTTCAAAAATAAAGGAGATGCTTGCCTGAAAAAAAATGAGCACCCCAATGCTTCGGCAATATTTTGATATTAAAAAGAGCTGTCCCGGCTCTATTCTTCTTTATAGAGTAGGAGATTTTTATGAGACCTACGGAGAAGATGCTGAAATTGCCTCCCGTGAACTTGAAATAGTTCTTACCTCGCGTGATGCCGGCAAAGGCAAAAAAATCCAGATGGCTGGAGTTCCCCACCATGCCGTTGACCAGTATATAAGAGCTCTTATTTCAAAAGGATTCAGGCTGGCAATCTGCGACCAGGTGGAAGATCCAAAACTTTCAAAAGGCATTGTAAAGCGAGAAGTTGTCAGGATAATTACTTCAGGGACCATCTCCGACCCTGAAATGCTTGATTCGGCAAGAAACAATTATCTGATGTCCATAGGTTCGGGAAGAAACGGCTATGGAATAGCGGTAGCCGACGTATCAACCGGGGAATTCTGGGCAACACAGATTGAAATGACCGGCAATGGAAATCTTGTTGATGAAGTTTCAAGATGGCAGCCGGCGGAGGTTCTTCTTGACCCTTATGTGGGCGAAGACGAAGGATTTAAAAAAACCCTGGAAAGAGCAAAGGCTTCATACCTGCCGTGGGAAGAAGTGCCTGATGAGGCGGAATCAAGAAAGATTCTCCTTGAGCATTTCAAGAGCGGCACCCTGGAAGGCTTTGGCATTGGAGATTCCAATGAGGCGGTTAAAGCCGCTGCTGTTCTTGTCAAATACATAAGAGAAACTTCAAAAGTTGAAGCCAGCTCTTTAAAGAAGATTTCCGTTTATTCAGCTCCTT
>JAMDEM010000053.1 GCA_023486985.1 Bacillota bacterium | reverse complement strand
AACTGCCCTTTCTCCGGGCCGCTGGTGCCCCACAGTCCGACAAATTGTCCTCTTAAAGTAAACTTCTGTACCCGGTTATTAAAAGTATCAGCCACATAGACATTTTCCATGCTGTCCACTGCAACATCCCAGGGGCTTTCAAATTCTCCGACGCCGGAACCCTTCTGCCCGAAGGCAGAAACAAATTTGCCGTCAAGAGTGAATTTCTCAATCCGGTTATTGCCTGTATCAGCAACATAAAGAAAGCCGTTAGGGCTTATGCATATCCCAATCTGCTGATGGAGGTTGCCAAGACCGGAACCGTCGGAGCCTATCTCTCCGATATAAGCACCCTGGCTGTTAAATTTCTGGATCCGTGAGTTAAGGCTGTCAGATACATAAATATTTCCCTGCGCATCAATGGCAATGCGCATGGGGCTGTTGAACTGATTTTTTTCCGAGCCGCTGGTGCCCCAGAGGGTTATAAGTTTCCCAGTGGGGGAAAACTTCTGAATTCTGTTGTTGCCTTTGTCTGCCACATAAATATTTCCTGCCGCATCAGCCGCCGCTCCCATGGGCGTCAGCAATTTTCCGGGACTGGCGCCCCTTTCTCCAATGGAAAGATAAAAATCCGGCGGAGCATCACCGGTATAAGTGACTTCATAGACCACAAAACCCAGGAGGGCGGTAGCGGCTATAAGGGCGAGCCAGATAATTATGTTTTTACTCATATTAACTCCTACGAGCCCCTCAACCCAACCCTCTCCCCAGAGGGGCGAGGGAGATATATGAGATACCTTTTCCCATGGGGGCGGGGGGATTGTTTTTACTAAATCAGATGTTTGCCGTCTTTTATGATGACATTTCCGTCAATCTCAACCGTTGGCTTTAAAAGAATTCCGTCAAGATGGAGAGGCACATCCACTTTGCCGCCGAAGTGAGCATTATTGCCGAGGGCAAAATGCACCGTATCGCTTACCTTCTCATCTTCCAGAATATTGCCGGTAATTATTGCCTTAAAATTGGTTCCTATTCCAAATTCCGCTATATTTCTTGCAAGAGGTCCCACGCTGTCGAGGGTTTCATTCAATGTTAATGCAGCCTTGCCGCCCTCAATCTTTACCGCATATCCTTTCTCAACTTTCATCCGGATATGCTCCTTCTCAATGATTCCTCCGCCGCCGGACATGGCGCCGTCCACAACAATAACTCCGTTGGCTGTTTCTTCCACAGGCGCAATATAGGCTTCACCGGCGGGAAGATTGCCGAATTCCCCGGGTTTCAGATACAATCCGGTATCAGGATCGCCATCCCTGCCTTCAATGGAAAAAGTAATATCAGTTCCGGCAGGGGTGGTAACTCTGACTTTTTTTCCCTCATTTAACAACTTTGTAAATTTAAGGCTGCTTTCAGCAACCTTGTTATAATCAACGCTTAATGTTCTCATCATCATATCTTCAGTAACAGAGGGCAGGGTGGCGCCTCTTGCGCCGGCTTTGTTCGCGTTTTCCCGTGCCGTGGTATGAGTAAGAGATTTAGTTGTCGGGCAAATAAAAACATCAACCCTCTTCATGGCTTCAGCCACTGCTTCCGGCGGCTCCTCGCCGTGGTTCTTCCTGGGAATTATCTCCATAATCATTGCCTCGGCTCCAAGCTCCTTTGCTTTTTCCCACAAAGTGTAGCCGATTTTTCTTCTAAACTCATCGGTAATAATTAAAACTTTCTCGCCTGCTTTCACCCCGAGACACTGGGTTAAAGCAATAAGCGCGCTTCCCGCCAGATCAACCTTCTGTGTAGTTTCCATTTTTTTCTTCCTCCAATCTTATAATAGATGCATCTTTTAAAACTCTGATAAAAGCTGCCAGCCTTTCAACAAGAGGGGCTGCCTTTTCTCCAAACTCATTATCCACCAGCTTTGAAATTTCAAAAACATTTCTTTTGCCGTCTAAAAATTTCCATACGCCGCTTCCAAGAACATCAAGCTCCACTGTGGTTTTATCTTTTACCTTAAAATACTTTTGCACAAACCTGTCTATGGCGCCTTCCCGCCTTATTTCAAGATAAACCCTTGAATCTTTCTCATACCAGTTAACATTCTTATTTATAACTGGCTTCATTAAAAGTAAGTTTTTAGGAGCTTTTTTCATTATTACTCTTCTTCTGGGTATGGAATATCAGGTATGCAACCATCAGCAAAAATACCGCCACTGACGGAAGATTGTGCGAAGAACCTCCAAATCCGGTGGCATTTTTAAGCATCTCTCCAAGGTCTATTTTCTTTGAATCAAGAATTGCCACAATAATCCCCATGATTGCATCACCGGCAATCAGCCCTGATGCAACTAAAATTCCTTTTTCCAGAAGTGATTTTAAATTCCCGGGGGAGTTAAACTTATGAACCATCCAGCTTACGACTCCGCCGACCATCACCGTGGTGCTAAGTTCAAGCGGCAGATACAAACCGACGGCAAAAGGAAGAGCCGGCACTTTCATCAGCTCTGAAACCAAAGCCGCAAAAACGCCTATAAAGAAAAGAGTCCACGGGATATTTCCCTGCATTACTCCCGGAATGATAATTGACATGAGATTTGCCTGGGGAGCAACAAGCTCTTTTGAAGGCATGCCGTAAATATCGCAAAGTTTTAAAACCGTCCATACCACAAGAGCCGATGATGAAAGAACTCCTATTATCATTCCATACTGCTGGTATTTTGGAGTTGCACCCACCAGGAAGCCTGTCTTTAAATCCTGGGAGGTGTCGCCCGCTATGCCTATCCCAACGCAAACTATTGCGCCGACAAATAAAGCTGCCACCATTCCGGCGGTGCCGGTTATTTTTGCTGCTAAAAAAATCAGACATGTGACAAGAAGAGTTCCTATCGTCATGCCCGATACGGGATTGGATGACGAACCCACAATACCCACAACTCTTGAAGATACCGTGGCAAAAAGGAATCCGAATACCACAACCATTAATGCACCAACTAACCCAACATGAAGCTGGGGGATGGCGCCTATTATTACGGCAATAACTAATGAACCTGCAACAACAACAGCCATGGGCAGATCATCGCCGGTTCTGGTAACATCCCTCTTTGTACCTCTTAATCCGTGAAGAAGCTCGGCAATGCCAAGCTGAAAAGATTTTATTATGGTAGGCATTGCTTTGGTAAGACTTGCAATACCGCCGAAAGCAACTGCTCCTGCTCCGATATACCTGATGTAGTTATTCCAGATTTGATCCGGTCCCATTGAACTTATCGGCACAGTGGCCGGCGGTATAACATTAGGCAGGTTTGACCCGATATATGAAATAAGCGGTATAATTACAAACCAGGCAAGAACCCCGCCGGCAAGCATATACGCTGAAACTTCAATCCCTATTATAAAGCCCACTCCAAGAAGAGAGGGGAGCAAATCAAATTTCAAGACAAGATTCTTTATTCCAGAAACCACTCCGTTTTCGGCTTTCCAGAATGGCCATTCAACTGTTTCCTTCCACAGCCTTACGGCACCCATCAAAAACTTATATACAGAGCTGATTAAAATTCCTGAAAAAACAAGCTTTGCCGGGGAACCGCCGACATCTCCCGCAACCAGAACTTCGGCGCAGGCTGTGCCTTCGGGATAAAGAAGTTTTCCGTGCTCCTTAATTATCAGGTATTTTCTCAAGGGTATCATGAATAAAACTCCAAGAACTCCGCCCAGAAGAGTAATTGCCAGAATCTGCAGGTAATTTATATCAATATCCCAATGCAGTGTATTTTTCCAGATATAAAGGGCAGGAATTGTAAAGATTATTCCGCCTGCCACAGCCTCGCCGGCAGAAGCTATTGTTTGCACAATATTGTTTTCAAGTATGGTGCCCCTTTTAAAAAGACCTCTCAGGATTCCCATTGATATCACAGCCGCTGGAATTGATGCGCTTACCGTCATGCCCACTTTCAATCCCAGGTAAGCCATAACCATGCCGAAAATCGCCGCCTGTATAATACCCATTATTATTGAGGTGGCTGTAAGCTCCGGTATATTTTTTTCAGCCGGGATATAAGGTATGTATTCTTCTCCGGTTTTTCCTTCGTATGCTCCCTCAGGCAAGCCTTTGTGCTCTTCCATCTTTATCTCCTTCTTGCTTATTACTTTTCAATCCAGGCATCTTTGAATACGCAGATACCGTTGGGCAGAATCCTTATTCCTTTTATTTTTTTCCCATACGCTATATAATATCTCGGATAAAAAAGAGGAATAATCTGCAAATCCTTTACCATATCTTTCTGCATATCCTTGTATAATTTCTTTTTTTCTTCCTCAACTTCTGTATTCCTTGCTTTAACCAGTAAAAGTTCGAATTTTTTTTCTTCATAAAAAATATTGTTTATCAAAGCCAGCATTGTTTCACCGCCGGAATCAGGAGAAGAGAAGCCTAAAAGAGCGGCAGAGAAATCACCGGCAAGAATTTTTTTCCAGAAGGATTCATTATCGAGAGCTTTCGGCTTCAGGTTTATCTTAAGATATTCAACATCGTCTTTTAAAGAATTGGCGATATATTCAGGTTCCGGGAAGCAAAGACTGCTGTCGTCGGGATAAATTAATTCAAGGTCAAAACCGTCATAAAAAATTGTTTTATCCATGTACTTTCTTGCTTTGGAAGGACTGAACTCCTGTGATTTTATTTCAGGCGCAAAGCCGGTAACGCCCGGGGGAAGAAATCCCCTGGCAATCAAAGCTCTTTCTTTAAATTCTGATTTTAAAAGCCTCTTTTTGTTAATTGCATAAGCAAGAGAAATTCTAACCTTGGCTGAACCCAGATAATCATCTTTCCTGTTAAGGGCAAGAAAAACAACGGCAAAGCCTGATTTTTCCAGAATTTTCAAGTCGTCATTTTTCTTGAAATCATCTATATCGTCATTTCTCAAGCCCGTCATTACGTCAATCCTGTTTCTTTCCAGATTGCGGGCTCTTGCATCAGCATCCGAAACCGTCTCAAAGATAATCCGGTCAAGGTATGCAGTCCTGCCCCAATAATCTTTGTTTGATTCAAGGACAATCCGGTCGCCGCCTCTCCACTCGATAAACTTAAACGGTCCGGTGCCGCAGGGATGAGAGGTAAAATCGTCTTTATACTTTTTAACGGCTGACGGGCTTACCATGGCAAAAGAATAAATTGAAAGGA
>JAMDEM010000098.1:12059-23610 GCA_023486985.1 Bacillota bacterium | reverse complement strand
AGCATGATGATATTGAATTTCCTTTTTTATGCCTTGTGGTTTCAGGGGGACATTCAAGCCTGATTCTTGTCGAAGGTCATGGGATTATTCTCCTGAGATTAAGGTAATGAAAGCTTTGTTGTCAAAGCATTCAGACAAAATTAAGAAAAATCTTGTTGTTGTCACAGAGAATAAATTCAGAGTAATTAAGCTCTGATAACAAGAATTAAAATTCTTTTAAGAACTCCCTGCGGATAAGTGGGAGGCTTGGGAAGACATCAAGAGCAAGGTCGCTCCTGTGACCCTCCCTGAAGAGGTAATATCCTGCACAGGCTATCATGGAGGCATTATCGGTGCAAAGTTCTGGCGAGGGCCTCATAAACCTGAAACCGTTCCGCCCCGCTTCATTTTCCAGGACACTCCTTAAAAGAGAATTGGAAGCCACGCCCCCTGCCAAAGCAATTGCCTTAACATTATATTGCTGAGCGGCATATAAAGTTTTATCCACCAGCACATCCACTACAGCCTGCTGGAATGATGCACATATATCGTTTACTGTGACTTTCGACGCCTCTTTAGACCTTAAAAAATTAATGACTGCTGTTTTAATGCCGCTGAAGCTGAAATCAAGAGAGCCTTCTTCAAGGTATGCTCTTGGAAATTTTACCGCCTGCGGATTTCCATCAGAAGCCATCTTATCAATTACAGGTCCGCCGGGATAGCCCAGATTCAAAGCCCTTGCCACCTTGTCAAAAGCCTCTCCTGCAGCGTCATCCCTTGTTTCCCCAAGAATATCATAATCCCCATGACCTTCGACAAGAATCAGGCTTGAATGTCCCCCTGAAACCACAAGGCATAAAAAAGGAAATTCAATATCATCATGCTCAAGGAAGTTAGCGTAAATATGTCCTTCAAGATGGTTCACGCCGAGAAGGGGTAATCCGGTAACAGCGGAGATTGCCTTTGCGGCAGCCACTCCAATAAGTAATGCTCCCACCAGCCCGGGACCATTGGTCACGGCAATACCGCCTATATCATTCCATGAAATACCGGCTTCTTCAAGGGACTCCTGAATAAGGGGATTTATAACCTCCACGTGCTTTCTGCAGGCGAGTTCCGGCACAATTCCGCCATATTTGCCGTGAAGTTCAACCTGGGATGAAACAAAACTTGAAAGAATATTTTTCCCGTCCTGCAAAATTGCAGCGGAAGTTTCGTCACAGGAGGATTCAAGCCCAATAATAAGATGAAAATTACTGCTCATAACTTTATTAACACATACCTTAAAATTAAAAGTACAGCCATCAGATAAATAAGCCAGCTTACATCTTTAGCTCTTCCGCTGAAAAGCTTGATTATTGGATAAGAAATAAATCCGAAGGCAAGGCCGTCGGCAATATTGTAACAAAACGGCATCCCCACAATGGTTAGAAAAGCCGGTACGCTCTCGGTGGGTTCATTCCATTTGATTTTTGCGATATTCATTGCCATCAGGCTTCCCACTATTATTAAAACCGGAGCGGTTACAGGATAAAGAGAGGCACCACCGACAATATGATAGCCTCCTCCGACAAGCTTCACAACTGGAGAAAAGAAAATGGCGGCAATAAAGAGCAATCCTGTCATAACATTGGAAAGTCCGGTTCTTCCTCCTTCTGATACGCCGGAGGCGCTTTCAATATAACTTGAAACAGTGGAAGTGCCGAGAAGCGACCCTGCCACAGTACCCACTGCATCGGAAAGAAGAGCCCTGTTTGCCCGGGGAAGTTTTCCGTTCTTCAGCAGCCCCGCCTGATTACTTACGCCTATAATTGTCCCAATGGTATCAAAGACCAGCATAAAAAGAAGGATGGCAATTATTGGAACCGCCTGAGGAGTAAGAGCGCCTTTTATATCAAGCTTAAGCCAGGTTGGTTCCAGTGTTGGCGGCGCTGATACAAAACCGCTGCTTAAAACGCTTGTATCAACAACTTTCATGAAAATTCCTATAATTGTAGTGAGAATAAGGCCGATTATTATTGCACCCTTTATACGCAGCGACATAAGAACGGCAATTATTAAAATTCCAAGAAGTGTTAACTGAGCCGGAGGACTTTCCAGGATATTGCCAAGTTTTACCATTGTGTTCGGATCAGATACAACCAGCCCGCCGTTCTGCAAACCGATAAAAGCTATGAAAATGCCTATCCCAGCCGCTATTGCATCTTTCAAAGATTCCGGTACGGCATCTATCAGCATTTCCCTTATGCGGAAAAAGTTAAGGAGAAGAAATATCACCCCTGATATAAAAACAGCTCCTAAAGCCACATTCCACGAAAGCTTCATTCCAACAACTATAGTGAAAGTAAAAAAGAAATTTTCACCCATCAAAGGCGCCTGAGCGATTGGATAATTTGCATAAAATCCCATGATAAGCGTTGCAAGAGCGGCAGAAAGGCACGTTGCCACCATGACAGCTCCGCTGTCCATTCCCGCAATGGCAAGAACACCCGGCTGGACAAAGATGATATAGCACATGGTAAGGAAGGTAATGCAGCCTGCCCTTATTTCAGTCTTAATATCAGTGTTATTTTCCTTAAGATGAAAGAGTGATTCAAGAATCTTCAAACTTTTTCACCTCCCGCACTTTTAAATTTCCTTTGAGTTAATAAAATTCCTCCCCATCACCCTGCCCTTGCCTAAATCCCTCCCCTTAAATAAGGGGAGGTTAGGCGGGGTTATTTTGCGATTGAAGACTCCGCAGTTTTTCTGCGGAGTGTCGCGCCGCAAAACAAGCTTTGCTTATTTTTTAACTCCCCCTCCCCTCTCTTTAGCAAAGAGGGGGACATTGCAAAGACGAAGGAAAATCCTCGTTATTTATAGAAGAACTGGATAAACGCATTTTCATAAGAATTTTTCTGCCACAAAATTTTCCTAAATTGTTTTAGAGTAGTGGCAAAGCTTGCTTTGCATTTTTGCAGACCAAGGTCTGCCACTACTTCATTTTGTCAAAAAGGCTGGTGAATCAAAAAATGGCAGTTAAAATAGAAGAAAAAAAACAAGCCGGATTTGATCCGGTTTTTACGGATTTTGATAACCTCGCAGAAATTGACTCTGACACAGAGCTTCTGATAAACCTTGAATCTGAAAGACAGCAGAGAAAGCTCATTATGATACCTTCTGAAAGCATCTGCCCTCCCCCTGTTAGAAAAGCCCTTTCGTCCTGCTTCACCAATCTTTATGCCGAAGGCTATCCTCCTCTTAAAATGACGCAGGAGGAAGAAGAGGAAATTCTTGATATGGGCAAGTCCTTTGCCAATATGAGAAGATATGCCGACCGGAGATACTACAAGGGCTGTGACTTCATTAATATCATTGAAGCACTCTGCCAGGTACGGGTGGCAAAGCTTTTTGCCTCACCGCAAATACCGGCAAAAGATATCTTTGCCAATGTTCAGCCCCTTTCAGGGGCGGCCGCCAATAATGCCGTATATGAAGCTTTTGTGGAGCCCGGGGAAACGGTAATGGGCATGTCCTTGACTCACGGCGGCCACTTAACCCACGGAAGCGAGCTTAACCGGTCAGGAAAAAGATATAAGATATTTTCATATTCCGTTGACCCAAAAACTGAAAAACTTAATTATGATGAGATTTTAAAGCTGGCACTGGAATACAAGCCGAAAATGATTATTGCAGGATACAGCTCATATCCCTGGAGCATAGACTGGAAAGCTTTCAGGAAAATTGCCGATGCCGTCGGCGCAATTCTTCTGGCTGATATTGCCCATCCTGCCGGACTTGTTGCGGCAGGAAAATTTCCCAATCCCGTGGGTATTGCCCATGTGACATCCTTCACCACTCACAAAACCATCTGCGGTCCAAGGGGTGCAGTTATCTTAACCACAAACGAAGATTATGCAAAAAAAATTGACAGCGCAGTCTTTCCGGGCGAACAGGGCGGTCCCCACATTAACAACATTGCCGCAAAATCAGTAGCTTTTAAAATTGCCGCTACCCCTTATTTTAAAAACCTGATGGAAAAAATTATTGAAAATGCTGCCACTCTGGCTGATGAATTAAAAAGCCTTGGTTTAAAACTTGTCTATAACGGCACTGATACCCATATGCTTCTTGTTGACCTGAATCATATCAAGACAGAAAGCGGCTATCCCTTAAAAGGCGAAGTGGCGGCAAGAATTCTTGATTTATGCGGAATTGTCTGCAATAAAAACACCATCCCCGGGGATACAAGCGCCGCTGATGCAAGCGCCATCAGGCTTGGCTCTACATGGCTTACCCAGAGAGGCATGGGCAGGAAAGAGATGAAAGAGATAGCCCGTTTGATTCACCGGGTTATCACAAATATAAAAACCTTCTGTTATAAGGAAACAAGGGGCGAGGTTCCCAGAGGAAAAGTCGAGTTTGAAATACTGGAAGATACAAGAAGAAAAGTTGAGGAGCTAACTGACAAATTCCGTTATGAAAAAATTCAATCTGAAAATGATTATCCATATTTTTATTTTGCGCCTGAGGAAAAGAAAGAACGTTCTCTCTGCCTTTACACCAGAGGTTCGGGCACTCCTGAAAAAGAGCTTGAAACAGCATTAAACAATGCCGTCCTTATTGATACTACGAATCTTGACCTCACCCTTTTACGGGGAGAAAGGGCTGAATATTTCCTGCAGGAAACTGTAACAGGCAACGTGCTTGCACTGCAGGAAAATCAGGGCATTGAAACGCTGGTGCTTAATGAAGCAGGAAACATCGTTGACAGCATTACAATCCTGCCCCTGCCTGATGCCAAAAACATGAAAAGATATGTAATTGTCTCCAATCCGGCTAACACGGCAAAGTTAAGAACCTGGCTTTCGGCTTTATCAGACGGCTACGTTGTATTTGATAAAAACGACATTCATGCAAAAATTGAAGGACCGGTTATCCTTGCAGATTTAAAGAAAAGAACATGCATCTCCCTTTCGGGCAAATCAGCGAAGGAAATTTTTAAAAAGATTTTTTCCATTGACCCCGATACTCCCGGAAGAAAAGAATTTCAAATTAAAGGAAACAATTATTCGCTCTTTTTAAGAACTCCTGAAGACTCCATGCCGGAAGCAATCATACTTGGCGATGAAACAGCCATAAAAAATATCTGGTCCTACATTCTTGAGAAAGGCAAAGATATGGGCGTGATTCCCGCTTCCAGCGCCGTCCGGGATCTTCTCAGAAGAAATAGATGCCCCAGGGACCTGGCTGACTGTTTCTTTGAAAAGAAAAAGACATTTTTCGTTGCTCACACGAAATTCCTTGAAGGCTTAAAGGCTCCGGGTAAAAAAGCGTTTAAATGGGAAGCACCCGAAGGTGAGCCGGAAAAATCCTGTCTTTATGAAGAGCATCAAAAACTTTCAAAAAAGATTATCAACTTTGCCGGATGGATGATGCCGGTCTGGTATACCGGTATCCAGGAAGAACATCAGGCAGTGAGGAAAAATGCCGGTCTTTTTGATGTCTCCCACATGGGAATATTTGAAATAAGCGGCAAAGGTGCAGAAAGATTTCTTGACATTGCCCTTTCTAATTACATCCCGTCACTTGAGCCATGGCACTGCCTGTATTCCTACATGCTTGACCCAAACGGCGATGTTATTGATGATGTGCTTACCTACCGGCTTTCGGCTGACAGATTCATGATGGTGGTAAACGCAGCAAATAAAGAAAAAGATATGGCGTGGCTTCAGGGAATTGCAAGCGGCAAGTTTTTAATTGACCGGGATTTTCCCTTTAAGGAAATGGAGACTGCCGTCAATATCAGGGATATGAAAGACCCTGAAACAAAGGGAGAAAAAAGAGCTGACCTTGCCATCCAGGGACCTGCATCAAGAAAGATACTCATAAAAGTTCTTGATAAGAACGAAGACAAGGAAAAACTTCAAAAACTTGCAAAAAATAAATTTTACAATGCGGCTTTAAAGGGAAAGGATGTTTATATCTCAAGAACAGGCTATACAGGGGAAGATGTGGGATATGAGCTTTATGTAAATCCCGGTGATGCTCCTTTTATCTGGAACACCCTGCTTGAAGCCGGCAAAGAAGACGGGCTTATCCCTGCCGGACTCGGTGCCAGGGATTCCACCCGCACCGAAACAGGCCTGCCCCTTTACGGGCATGAACTTGCTGGAAAATTCAATGTTACGCCTTTTGAAGCAGGCTACGGAGGTTTTGCAAAACTTCACAAACCTTACTTTATCGGGAAAAAAGCCCTTATCCAGAAGGAATCTTTAAGGAGCCGGACAATAGTTAGATTTAGAATGCTGGAAAAAGGAATAAGGGTGGTGCGTCCCGGAAATCCAGTGGTTAATCTGAAAGGTGAATATACCGGAGAAGTGACAAGCTGCGTGCCGGTTAACGGAACGCAAATCGGAATGGCTTTCATAGACAGGGCTTGCGCTTCAACAGGCGGGAAAATAGGAATATTCATCGTATCGGAAAGAGACGAAAAACTGCAGGAAAAGCCAAAAAGCAAACTTACCTTCGGCGATAAAGCAATGATTCCTGCGGAAGCGGTCATCCTTACAAGATTTAGCGCATTTAAAAAATCAGGCGAGGTGAAATAATTGATTTGTCTGAGGTGCGGAACTCAGAACCCGGCGGGCAGAAACTACTGCGCAAGCTGTAACGCAGTTCTTCCCAGGATGGATGAAACATACGTTGTATCCGTTCCTACTATTTCCGGCCGCCTGGAAAGAATAAGAGAACAGGCGCAAAATGCGGTAAACGGTATTATCTCTCCGCAGGACTTTGCCGTTTTTATTGCCCAGACCTCGGCTGAGCTTGCCTTGAAAGCCCATGAAATAAGAGAGTCCGCAGAAAGTGACAATTACTGGGAATCCGCCCCCGAAGAAATGGACGCAGGGCTGGCAGGCATTCAAAACTTTGAAGCGGGTTTAATGGAGCTGATGGCTTATACAGGCGATCTTGATCCCCACCATATTGAAAACGGTTTGGAACTTCTCCAGCAGGGCAATCAAATGATTAATGAAGCCATGCGCGTAAACAGGGAAGCCCGGCACAGAACAGAAATTGGAGAAGAATAGCTATAATGGATAAAAAAGCCTTTGTAAAAGAAGTACTCAAGCGTCTTAAAAAAATACATCCTGATGCGAAAATCGCCCTTCACTACAAGACTCCCATTGAACTGCTGGTATCCACCATTCTCTCCGCCCAGTGCACCGATACGCGCGTTAACATTGTTACTAAAGACCTTTTTAAGAAATACAGAACCCCAAAAGATTTTGCTTCAGCAAATCTTAAAGAGTTTGAAGAAGAAATAAGGTCCACCGGTTTTTATCACAACAAGGCAAAAAACATAATTGCCGCAGCAAATAAAATTGTCAAGGACTATAACGGAGCTGTTCCGGACAGCATGGAAAAACTAATAACACTGCCCGGCGTTGCAAGAAAAACCGCCAATGTGGTCCTGCAGGGCGCATTTGGTAAAAGTGAAGGAATCGTTATTGATACTCATGTCTTCAGAGTCACTCAAAGACTGGGTGTATCCAAAGAAAAACAGCCGGAAAAGATGGAATCTGAGTTAATTAAAATTGTGCCTGAAGAGCAGTGGAGAGTTTATGGCGACCTTTTAATATTTCACGGAAGAAGAGTCTGCATGGCGAGAAAGCCAAACTGCACCGGATGTATCCTCAATGACATCTGCCCTTCTGCATTTAAAGTATAATACTACCCTGAAAAATACTTAATAAGCTGCACAACAGTAGTGGGAGAGCTTGCTCTCCATAAAAAGGCAAAGCAAGCTTAATTTTCCGCCTTACGGGGAACGAAGCCCGAAGCAATCTCAAAATGTGAATGATAGCAGCCTGTAAAAAGGAATAAACTGAATTTCTGTATCTTCAAATCTAATTTTTTCTTCAAGCTCTAAATTAATTATTAAAGCCTTTTGCGGTGTGTACTTAGAAATAAAACTTTTTAAAGACCGTTTTATTTCCGGTTTCCTAAGACTTTTATATTTTACTTCTATCGGAATAAGCTTTCTACCGCTGTCAACTATAAAATCAACCTCAGCTCCATCTTTAGTTCTCCAAAAATTAATTTTTGCCGCAGAAAATCTTAACTTTTCTTTGATAATATTTAATACTAAATTTTCAAACAAAAAACTAAAATCTTCAGACATCTTAATATTTCCAAACATATCCAATGCATGATTTCTTAATCCTAAATCGTAAAAATAATAAATAGGAGCTTTGGTTATCTCCTTTCTCAAATTCTTGAAATACGGGGTAACTTTCTGGAGGACAAAACTTTTCTCCATGTACCAGAGATAGTTTTTAATAGTGGAAAGGGAAGTTCCTAAATTTGAGGAAATATCTGATAAATTTGTCAGCCCCCCTATCTGAGAAGCAATTACTTTTACTAAATTATTAAAAACTTCACTTTTTTTAATCTCCAGAAGATAAAAAATGTCTTTTTCCAGATAACTTTGATAAATCTCGTTTATTATCGTTTTCTTCTGTTTAAATTCATCTTCCAGAACAACTCTGGGATAACCGCCGTAATTTAAATATTCTTCCAATAACCCTTTTGTTGTTTCTTTATCAATTGGAAAAAAATCCTGCAGCTTGTTTTCATAACGATACCCTGTTTTAAAATTCACAAATTCTTCAAAAGACAAGGTATTTAGCCCAAAAATAGTTTTTCTCCCCGCAAGCGATTCATGAATTTTTTCTTTTAATTCGACACTGCCTGAGCCAGAGACAATGAACTTATAGGGAAGGTTCATATCATAAATACCTTTTAAGAAAAGACCGGCATCTTTCTTCCTCTGAATTTCATCAATAAAAGCATAACCCTTGCCTCTGCCTATTTCCAATTGAATTTTTTTAATTAAAGTTCCTTGAGATGTAAAAAATTGTTTATCACTTTCTATATCAAGATTCAAAAAAACAGTTTTTTCTCCGTTTTTGTCTAAATAATCCTTCAGTAAAAACATTAATGTTGTTTTGCCTGCTTGCCTTGGCCCAGCAACAAAAGTTATTTCTTTTTTGGAAAGATGTTTTTTTAGTTCGCCAAATAATACTCTTTTTATCATATACTTATATTTTAGTCCGATTTTTTCAAATGTCAAGTATAAAAATCAAAACCATCAATAAAATTTTTCTTATACCGCCGCATAAAAGTTATTGGTTTTAATCATGTCAAATTTTGATAAATATTGGCAGGATTTCAAACGATAGTGAAGAATTTATCAATCAGCATCAAGCTTCTTTGAAAGGACAGCAGAATGAACAACGTAATTAAAGAATTTTTTGATGGTTTTGCAAGCCTTTTTATCGGCTTGAAGGTAACCTTCATTAATTTCTTAAGAAAACCCATAACGCTTCAGTATCCATGGGAAAGGTGGCAGGTTCCCGAGAGATCAAGAGGAATCCTGAGAATGTGGGATTATTTTGATGGAAAGTCAACTGACAGCAGAAGCACCACTTACCCGGGTACAAGATGGGCGCCGTGCATCCTTGGCTGTCCTGCCGCCACCGATGCCAGAGGCTATGTGACTTTTGCCGGAGAGGGCAAATTCAAAGAAGGATTGGCTCTTTTAAAGAGAACTTACCCGTTTGTAGGAACTCTTGGAAGAGTATGTCCAGCGCCCTGTGAAAGTCTTTGTTCAAGGGGCTACACCAGTGCTGACCCCATTGCCATCAGAAAAATAAAAGGATTTTACGATAGGTACGAGCAGAGCCTTCCCCCCGGGGAAAGATTTGACTACAAAAAGGAGATGCTCCCGCAAAACAATATAAAAGTCGCAGTTATCGGCGCAGGTCCATCCGGGGTACAGGCAGCCTTCGAACTTGCCACATGGGGCTTTGATGTAACAATTTATGAGCGTACTGATGTTGTGGGCGGGTATGTAATGCTTACCATCCCGGATTACAGGCTTGCCAAAGATGTTCTGGCAAGAGAAGTTCAGTCCGTCCTTGATATGGGAGTAAAATTAAAGCTAAACACTGAAATTGGAAAAGATATAACCATAGATGGTTTAATGAAAGAATATAAGGCTGTGGTTATCGCCGCCGGAGCCACCAAGCCGATAAAACTTGGAATTCCCGGCGAAGAAACTGAAGGTGCATATGAAGGAGAGCCTTTCCTTGAATCGGTTTTCAGGAAGAAACCTTACCCGATAGGGAAAAAAGTTCTTGTAATCGGCGGCGGCAGCACTGCAACCGACGCGGCAAGGACGGCTTTGCGGATGGGGGCAAAAGCATCAATCCTGTACCGAAGAACAAGAATGGAAATGCCTGCGTCACCTGCGGAAGTCCATGATGCCGTGGAGGAAGGCGTGGAGCTTGAATTTCTTCTTTCTCCTCTGGAAGTGATTATTGAAAAGGGGAAAGTAAAAGGACTGAAAGTTCAGAAAAACAAGCTTGGTCCCCGTGATAAATCCGGCAGAAGATCTCCTGTTCCCATACCCGGCTCCGAATATGTCATTGAATGCGACCAGATAATTACGGCTCTGGGAAGAGGATTTTCCCTTGACTGGGTTCCGCAGACAGTAAAAAGACAGAGAAACGGTGCCATTGATGTTGACCGGAAAACAGGCGAAACCTCAATGCCGGGGCTTTACGCATCAGGTGATTCGGTTAAGGTTTCCACTATTATTGAGGCTATTGCCGGAGCCAAGAGAGCCTGTCACGGCATCGCAGGCAAGTTCGGCATCAAGCCCCCTGTAAAAGATCTTTACCCAACCAATGGATTCATGCCTCAAGAAGACAAAACTGTTCCTGATGGCATGGACAGGACTATACCATTCCCCAATCCTCTAAAAGATCCGGCAACTGAACCGTGGAAGGGACTGCCAAGGAATAAGCAGTTCCAGGAAGATCCAGAGCAGGTTCCTATGCCAATGCAGGACCCGCAAAAGAGGATTAAAAACTGGAATGAAGTTGAGCACGGCTTTACTGCGGAAATGGCTCAAAAAGAAGGAAAAAGATGCCTTTCCTGCATGTCTGAGTTCTGTATATCCTGCGGGCTTTGCGTGGATGCATGCCCTTCATCAATAATATATCTTAAAACCAGCAAATCAAAAGAAAATTACGCTTACGCCGACACGTATTCCATTGATCTTACAAGGTGTGTCTTCTGCGGGCTTTGCACGGAAGCCTGTCCTACAAAATCCCTTGTAATGTCCGGTGATTACGAATTTGCCGCCTATAAAAAAGAAGAATCATTTATGCCCATGGAGAGGCTTAACATAAAGAAAAGAGTTAAAGAAAAATTTCCTACCCTACATAAGTAGATTCAAGGTCTCTGGTTGTTAAGGTTTCTCCTTCTTTATCAACAGAGCCTTTTAATACTTCTCCAATAAACATGGTGTAATCGCCGCATTCCACCTCTTTCCATACCTTGCAGTCAAGGTATGCATAAGCTTCTTTCAGGATTGGAGCGCCGGATTTCTCTTCCTTGTAAGGCATTACAGCAAATTTATCTTTTTTGGAAGAGCTGAAGAATCTGGCAAGGTCTTTCTGGTCAACTCTCAGGACATTCACGGCAAAACAGCCGCTTTCTTTAATAAGCCTGTGAGTATTGG
>JAMDEM010000098.1:0-12049 GCA_023486985.1 Bacillota bacterium | reverse complement strand
GCACATCCTTTTTACTCCGTACTGCAGAGTTTTAACAGCGCTTAGCATTGATGCGTCTTTCATATAAAAGCTCCTTTCGTGACAAATCTCCTGTTATATTTATACCCATTTTGAAGTTAAATCAAAAGCAAAATTTGTAGGGGTTCGATTCATCAAACCCGATTTACAAAGGTTCAAGTCGGGAGTAAAAAGGATGTGCCACAACCTGAGGTTGTGGCACATCCTAAAAATCTAAAATGAAAAATGAAGTATCTACAATTTTCTTCCAAGCAGCTTTTCCGCTGTCTTCATAAAACTCTGTCTTTCGCCGCTTACAAAATATTTATGCTCCGGCGGCTCGCCTCTGCCGGAGAGAAGATTTTTTTCTTCAAGCATTGATTTCATATCTTTCACAGCCTGATAAGCCGGATTGACTATTTTTACCCCGTCCCCCATTATCTCTTCTATCGGCTTCATAAGATACGGGTAATGGGTACAGCCAAGAATCAAAGTATCAATCTTCTGAGCCTTCAAAGGCTCAAGATAACTCTTGAGAACGATTTTCACATCCTCGCCGTCAACTATCCCGCGCTCAACCAGAGGGACAAGCATTGGACAGGCTTGCTGGAAAACCGACACGCCGTTCCCGTTTTCTAAAAATTTATTTTTATACGCCCCGCTGTTGGTTGTTGCCAGATTTGCAATTACACCTATTCTTTTTTCACGGGTCTGGGAAAGAGCCATTAAAACAGCAGGTTCTATAACTCCAATAACAGGTATATCAAACTTTTTTCTTGTCTCGGTAAGAGCAAGAGCTGAAGAAGTGTTGCAAGCCATTATTACCGCTTTAACTCCCTCTCCAAGCAGGAAAGCAATTATTTCATTTACAAAACCTTTTATTTCATCTGGTGTTTTTTCCCCATATGGAACCCTTGCCGTATCTGCATAATAATAAATTTTTTCATACGGCATCTGCTTCATTATCTCAGATGCCACCGTAAGTCCTCCCACCCCTGAATCAAAAACTCCTATCGCAAGATCCTTCATTCCGCACCACTTTCCAGAAAAGTACTTATTTTATTCTACAGAAGGCGCTTCAATCCTCTTCGTACCCGTGACTTGCCCGGTAATAATCAAGTGCCTCCTGTCTTTTCGGGAAAAGATGGATGATTATCAAGCCTGTAATAAAACCTCCGATATGGGCTCCGTATGCTACTCCGGAAGAAGAGCCGGTAAGTGCGCCAAAAAATAACTGCATCAAAAACCATATGGCGATATAATAAACTGCTCTTAACTGGAAGAAACCTGCCTGAAAATATATCCAGAAGAAATTTGTTATCCTGTTTTTTGGGAAGTATCTTACATAAGCGGCAAGGACTCCTGATATGGCGCCGCTTGCGCCGATTGATGGAATCGCTGAATGGGGGTCCATGAGAATATGGCCAATATCCGCACCTATTCCGCATAAAAAATAGAAAACCAGGAATTGAACACTTCCAAGAATATCTTCAACATTGTCGCCGAAAATCCATAAGAAAAGCATATTCCCAAGAAGATGAAGGAAACCGCCGTGAATAAATATGTTGCTGAACATTGTAAATATCGCACCCGGCGCACCGTTTGTAACCGCCCTGGGAATCATTCCGTAATGAAATATAAAAGAATTAATAGCTTTGTCCGAGGTGCCCATGAGAAGAAACTCATAGAGAAAAACAATCACATTAATGCCGATAAGTCCCACAACAACTATGGGAAAAGTATTTGGCCGCGACCGTTCATCTTTTATCGGTATCAGCATTTAAAGCTCCTCTTAAAACAAACTCAGCAAGATGCATTACATTCATACCCGAATTTGACCTGCTTATTCCGTCTTCAATCTGCCACATGCAAGCCGGACATGATGTTATAACGGTTTCTGCACCTGTATCCTTTAAAGCCTTTACCAGATGACTACAGATATTCATGGAAAGGCTGTAGTTTTCAAAATTAAAACTTCCGCCAAAACCGCAGCAAAGCTCGCTGGAATCAGCTTCAGCGAAGTTTCCTGCCGAAATCTTCTTTATTATTTCCCTCGGCTCCTCTTTTATCTTAAGCTCCCTTGCTAAATGGCATGGGTCATGATAGGTGAATTTACCTTCGGCTTCTGGGAAATTTTCCAATCCTTTTTCCCCGGCAAGGAACTCCGAGAGATCCATAAATTTTTCATAAACTTTCAAAGCCGGCGTGTCTTCAAGTAAAAGAGGGTATTTCTTCCGCACGGTTGACAGACATGTGGCACAGGCAGTGATTATAACATCAACTTTCGCATCTTTAAAGGCATTCATATTAACCAGGGCATTCCTGCGGGCAAGCTCAACATTTCCGGTGCTCATCTGCGGAAGGCCGCAGCAAACAAGGCGTGAAGGAATTATCATTTCATAACCCAGGCGGGCAAATATTTCCCGCACATAAGAAAGAATCTCAGGATACATTGAATCTATCATACATCCCGGGTAAAAACCAATTTTTTTGCCGGAATTTAGTTTTGTTGTTTTAAATTTAAGAGGCTTTCGCCTGGAAACTTTTCTCTTTAATGCCTCAACCGGCAGAATTGCTGAAAGCCCGCCAAAATTCCGGTAAAGAAAGCCTGCGGCAGCCGGAATTCCTGCACCGGATAAAGCTTTCTCAAAAGCAAAATTTTTCCATAACGGAGTTGGAAGTTTTTCTTTTAAAGCACGCCAGGCGGAGAAGAGAATTATGTCTACCGGAATGCCGTTTGGACATTCTTCAATGCATTTTGTGCACTGGACGCACTGGCGAAGGCGCTTATCAAGAATGGAGCTGGCACCTATTTCTCCTTCAAGAAATGCTTCAATAAGGCTCATCTTGCCCCGGGCGGAAACTGACTCCTGCAGGGTCTCCCGGTAAACAGGACATATTGAGGTGCAGGTTCCGCATTTCACGCATTTGGAAATTTCCGATTTGTATTTTTTAAGGTTAAAGGAATTCAAAACTTCACTCTTTCCCCCTCACCCTTTTCCTCGCCCCTTTGGAGAGTGAGTTGTCCCCCCTCTTTGTCAAAGAGGGGCGGGGGGAGTTAATTTTCTCCTCACCACTCAAGGAAGAGGGGTTTACCGCAAAAATTTTCCCCGGATTTAAAATATTATTAGGGTCAAGGGCATCCTTAATTTTCCTCATTACATTTACGGATTCAACGCCTGCTCCAAGCGCCAGATATTTTGACTTTAAAAACCCAATGCCGTGTTCGCCGGAAATGGTGCCGCCCAGATTCACAACTTCTTTGTAAAGCTTTTCAAGTGCCGGCTCCACTTTCTTCATCTCATCATCTGCCCTTGATTCAATAAGAATATTTACATGAATATTGCCGTCTCCCGCATGGCCATAATTTGCTGATTTTATTCCAAACTCCGTGCAAATTTCTTTAACCTTTGTAATAAGTAAAGGCAATTTGCTCCTTGGAACCACTACATCTTCGTTAAGCTTAAGTGGGCATATCCTGCCGAGCGCTGCCGATACGGCTCTTCTTGCCTTCCAGAGATTTTCCCTCTCCCCGGAAGTCCTGGCGCCCTTTAATTCAACAGCACCTTTATCCTTGCATATTTTCATAATTTTTTCATAATCAATTTCAACTGCTTCCTTTTTCCCGTCAACCTCTATAAGAAGAAGAGCATCAGCAGTTGTTGGAAGCCCTATTTTAAGGAATTCTTCCACAACTTTAACGGTGACACCGTCCATAAACTCAAGAGTGGCGGGAATAAGCCTGCTCGCAATTATCGCAGATACAGTTTCTGCTGCTCTTTCCATGGTTGAAAAAGCAGCAAGAATGGTTCGCCTGTCTTCAGGCAGGGGAAGAAGTTTTAAAACTATCTTTGTCACAACTCCGAGTGTGCCCTCGGAGCCTATAAGAAGGCGGGTGAGATCATAGCCGGAGACATTTTTCATTACCTGTCCGCCTGTATTTATAATGCTTCCGTCGGCAAGAACTGCTTCCAATCCAAGCACATAATCCCTGGTAACTCCGTACTTCAGGCAATGGGGACCCCCGGCACACTCGGCAATATTTCCGCCCAGAGTGCACATCTTCTGGCTGGCAGGGTCGGGAGGGTAAAAAAGTCCCCGCCTTTCAACTTCTTTCTGGAACTCCTCATTGATTACCCCAGGCTCCACAAAGGCAACCAGATTCTCTTCATCTATGGAGAGAATCTTTTTCATCCTGTTCATGGCAAGAACAATCCCGCCTTCAATGGGCACAGAGCCGCCGCTCAATCCCGTGCCTGCACCTCTTGGAACAACAGGAATTTTTTCCCTGTTTGCTACTTTTAAAACATGGGAAACTTCCTGAGCATTCGCAGGCTTCAGAACAATATCAGGCTTTGATTTGAATGTGGTGCCGTCGTAGGAGTAGCAGATGCGCTCCTCAATCTCATCAAAAAAGTTGTCTTTACCGGCAATTTTTCTGAGTTCCTCTTTAACTGCGTTTGAAATCATACATATCCTTGATTTTGGAATTATATAATATTATAACATGGAATCAGTACTGTCCAGCAAGGCTCGATATAAACTACCCTGCAGCAAGGTGCGCCCCGACCGAGTAGGAAGGGTTTCGCGAAGCGAAAAGCACGGGTTTTGGCTGGAACTTCTTGGCGAAGCGGCAGTGAAGCCTAGAAGGTTCCGCAAAACCCTGATTTCAAAAATGGATTTGAGTGAAACGAAAAATTTTAAGCTGCTGGGTATTCCTTCGGGCAAGTTTGTTTTGCGGCATGATAGCCAGAACAATTAATGCTGTAAGCACATATAAAATTTTTAAAATGATTTTTTTCATCTAAAACTTATTACTTTAAAGGCAGCCATCTTCTTAAGACTTTGTATATTCTAAGCTTAAAATTAAAGAATTGATAGAATTTTCCCTTCAATCAAGGACGATATACCAATAGTAATTTTTATCTCGTGAAAGCCGCTAATCTGATAGCCGCAAAATTTCCATTAATATTCCCTAAAACACGGAAGGATTTAACAATGGATTGAGGAAATATTTTTTAAAAAGAAAGGAGCAAATTTATGCCTTTGGTTAAACCAGAAAGCGGCCGGGCGAAAATAGAAGATCTTGGTTCCCAGCTGAAAGTGATTATTCCTACTCCGAGAAACATAGCTACTGTCTTTGCAGCTTTATTTTTACTTTTCTGGCTGGGCGGCTGGTTTACAGGAGAAATTTTCGCTGTCAAACAATTAATTAAAGGAGCTCCTTCTAAGGGCATAGATGCCTTTTTGCTTTTCTGGCTGTGCGGCTGGACTCTGGGAGGTGCTTTCGTTTTAGCAACGGCTCTCTGGCTGATTGCCGGCAGAGAAATCATCACTATCTCAGCTGAAACCATAAAAATAGAAATAAAGGTATTCAATATAGGATTGAGCAAAGAATATGCCATGTCGGAAGCCAAAAACTTTCGTCTTAATTCCTCTGGAAGTTCTTCATTCTCCCAGGTGGGAACGATGCCGTTTATGACAGGCGGAGCCATTGCTTTTGATTACGGTATGAGAACCATCAGATTTGCCCGGGGCATTGACGAAGCTGAAGCAAGTTCCCTTGTAGATAAATTTAAAGAAAGAGGCTTTATAAAAGAGGATAATAAAGAATTCAGTTAACTACTTTGTCCAAAAGTTAAAAAACCGGATAACCGAATATTAAAATGGAGGCCAGGATTTGGTAACCCCGTAACTCTTTCTCTGCTCTTCATCAGCTAGAAGAGGAGGCGCAACGATAACAAAAGCCTTCAGCTTTCTGTCAGTGCTCAACTCAACCTGCATTTCAGTGTCTTTAAACTCATAAAATAAAATTATCTCGTCAGAATCATCGCTACGCCAGTATGGCTCGCCAAAATAATCAATAATGTCTCCTTCCGTAGTGCCCTCGTTTATTGCTATATTATTACCCTGATACTCGCAGAGTCCGCTGAAAGGCTGGTATCCAAGTTTTAAATAATCATCAATGACCAGCACATAATGCGCTACTAAACCATTATTTATGCCAATTTCCACTCCTCTGGAATAATAGCGCAATACACCGTGACCGGCAGCGCTTTTATCCTGAGCCGGACCAAACTTTTCAAGCCGCTCAACCGGATCCCCCACTTTTACACCGCATAATGCAAATTTATTAAAATCAATTTTTATTTTAAGTCCGGAATCCGCAGTCCAGTTACGGGTAATGTCTACACCAAGCAGTCTGCTTAAAAAATTCATCTGTTACTCCTTTATACTCCTATATTCCCTCTCCCCGTGTGTAGAGGGAAGAATTAACTCCCCCTGCCCCTCTTTAGCAAAGAGGGGGGATAAGTGCCCGTTCGGGGAACGGGCGCTACACCATCCCCAGAGGGAAAGGGGAATAAAAGTATTCCTGTTCAAAAAATTAAAGAAATTACAGGATTCTCCTTCTAACCGAAATATAATACACCATGGAGGATAATAAGTGTCATTAAATGAAATAATGGGTAACAATAACAGAGTAAGATTAAGGAGGAGTTTTTATGCGTTCTTTTCGAGCTATTAAAATCACAGGCTCCACGCCTGTGAAAAAACGTGAGAAAACAAGCCTGTCTTCTTTTCTCATCATTCTTGCTATAATTGCATGCGGTTTATTCCTGATATCGCCCGCAATTCATGCCAAGGAGCCGGTAACCATCACCATGGCTACCACAACAAGCCTTCAGGATACAGGTTTTCTTGATTCTATTCTTCCAATTTTTGAGAAAAAATACAACGTCAGGGTGAAAGTAATTGCAGTCGGCACGGGGCAATCGCTTGCCCTGGCAAAAAAAGGCGATGCAGATGTTGTATTTGTTCATGCGCCGAAACTGGAAGAAGAGTTTGTTAAAGAAGGATTCGGTGTGGGCCGGAAAACTGTGATGTATAACGAATTCCTGATAATCGGTCCCTCCGGTGACCCGGCACAGGTAAAAGGCATGAGTAATGTTAAAAATATTTTCAAAAAGATTGCTGAAAGCAAAAGCCCATTTGTTTCAAGAGGAGACAAATCAGGCACCAACATAAGGGAGCTTGAAATCTGGAAGGCAGTATCCATAACTCCTGAGCCGCCGTGGTATATAGAATCAGGCTCCGGAATGGGTCAGACCCTGATGATTACCGACCAGAAGCAGGCTTACACTCTTTCCGACAACAGCACATACATTGCCTTTAAGAAAAAAATCAGGCTTGTTGTTATGAATAAACCGGGTGACCCACTCCTTAAAAACTTTTATTCAGTCATAGCAGTTAATCCTGAAAAATTTCCTCACGTTCATTATAAGGAAGCTAAAGAGTTCATTGAGTTTATCAGCAGTAATAAGGGCGCTAACCTGATAAAAGATTACGGAAAAGAAAAATTCGGCGCTCCAATTTTTAACCTGTACAAATAGTTTAACAATAAAAGGTTTTTTTCTTTAGTTTAAAGTTATTTAACACCGCAGGTGTTTAAAATTACTTAAAAATAATATATAATTTATAATTATTACCAATGTTACCAGGCTGGACAAATGAAGATAAAAATTATTTTACTAATTTTCATAATGTTTTTAATTTTGGCTCTGCCGGCTTTTGCACAAAATTCCTCTGACTGGACATTGACCGGCATCAATTTTATGAAAGCTTCCCGGTATTCTGACGCCATCGAGTGCTTTCAAAAAGCCCTTAAACTTGATAAAAGCAACCCTGAAGCGTGGTGTTACTGGGGTGTTGCTCTTTCAAAACTGGAAAAGTATCAGGATGCCATTCAATGTTACGACAACAGTCTTAAAACGAACCCGAACTTCAGCTACGCCTGGTTTAACAAAGGAATTGCTCTGGGAAAGCTGGGCAGGCCAGTGGATGAAATTCTCTGCTATGACCGTTTTCTTAAACTGGAACCAAAATCAACCGAAGCCTGGCTTAACCGGGGAGCTGCCTTTGAAAAGCTGGGGCGGGTTGACGATGCAATCTCCAGCTACGATATGGCAATAAAAATAGACCCGAATTTTTCTGATGCCTGGTACGATAAAGGCTTGCTTCTCTCAAGTTGCAGCCGGTATTATGAAGCAATCAAGTGCTTTGATAAAGTTCTTCAGCTGAAACCCAGGGATGCCGGTGCTTGCAATCAAAAAGCTATCTTGTTTGAAAAATCCGGGAGGCTTATCGAAGCCATGGATTATTACAGTAGAGCAGTTGAAATTGATTCCTATTTTACAGAAGCCTGGTATAACAAAGCAAGAGTTCTCTACCAGCTTCAAAGATATGACGAAGCATTAGCCTGCTACGACAAAGTAATTCAGATAAAGCCCAATTCCGTTGAGGCTTGGCATGATAAAGGCGTAATTCTTTACCAGAAAGGCCGCTATAACGAAGCTCTTAAATGCGCCTACCAGGCGCTTTCCCTGGACCCGAATTACGAAAAAGCAAAACAATTAAGAGACGCCTGCCTGGCAGAACTCCAGTAAAAGATTACTTCAACAGTCCTTCATCTTTCATCTCCTGAAGAGCTGAAAGAACTCCAATCTTAATATACGGGAATGATATGCCGCCCTGAAGATAAACTGCAAAAGGCTCACGCAATGGCCCGTCGGCGGAGAGTTCGATTGAGGAACCCTGGATAAATGTTCCTCCCGCCATCACAATTTCATCCCTGTAACCGGGGTTCATGACAGGCGTGGGCACAGCCCTTGAATCAACAGGTGAACCTTTTTGAATTCCCCTGCAAAAAACTTCAAGCCTTTTTCTGCTGCCCATCTTTATACCCTGAATAATGTCCGTTCTTTTCTCATCATAACGCGGCAAAACTTCAAAGCCGAATTTTTCCATAAGGCATGAAGCCCATACAGCGCCATTCAGCGCCTGATTCACCGCGGCGGGAGAAAAGAAAATTCCCTGAAAAAGAAGCCTGTTTATATCCAGGGTGGCTCCTTCTTCAGTGCCTATTCCGGGAGCGGTAAGGTTCCTTGAAGCGGCATCAACTAATTCCGCCTTTCCTGCAACATACCCGCCTGCCGGTGCAATCCCGCCTCCCAGGTTTTTTATCAAGGAGCCGGCAATTATGTCAACGCCGGCTTCTGCAGGCTCTTTATCTTCAACCATTTCACCGTAACAGTTATCCACAAGAATAACAGTCTGCGGGCTTTTTTGTTTTATAAACCTGCAAATTTCCTCAATCTTTGAAATACAAAAAGACCTTTGCCAGTTATACCCGCAGGAGCGCTGAATAAAAACAAGTTTTACCCCGCGGGAAAGCTCCTCCTCAATTGCAGCCTTATTCCAATCACCGTTAAGAATTTCAACCATTTTAAAGTTTATTCCCCATTCAAGCAAAGAACCTTTATCCTGCAAGCTCTCCCCTATCACAGGACTAAGAGTGTCGTAAGGTTTTCCTGTTATTGAAATCCAGCGGTCCGATATATGAAAACTTTCGAATAAAGCCGAAGTTATTGCATGAGTGCCGGAAACAAACTGAAATCTAACAACTGACTTTTCAGAGCCGGTAATTCTTGCAACTATTTTGTCCAGCGCTTCCCTGCCCGCATCATGGAAACCGTATCCGGTGGAGCCGTGAAAATGCCCTTCACCTAAATTAAATTCATGAAATGCATCAATAACCTTCCCGCAGTTTTTTTGAAGAACATCTTCCAGTGACCGGCGGATATCTATAGTTTCCGCCCCGGCTTTATCCGAAAGTTTGACTATATCGCTATCTATTTTCATGTTTTAATTTTTCCTCTTCCAGATATTTCTGGTCAATTGATTTAAAGAACGGATAATATATGAATCCTGAGACCGCAATATTAATTAAAGCCATCACCGGCGCCCGCCAGTCCCCGCCGGTGGAAAGAAAAGCTATTACAGGAGAAGGCAGCATGCCTATGCCGGGAACATAAAAATAAGGACGGGCAATAATATTAAAATACATGGCAGTATAGGTAAGAATACAGCAGATAACCGGAGCGGCAATGAAAGGAAGCCATATCACAGGATTCATAACAATAGGTATTCCGAACATCATCATCTCATTAATATTAAAAAAACCCGGAATAAAGCTAACCTTTCCGAGGTTCCTCATCTTTTTTGATTTGGCAAAAAGCATCATAATGGCAAGAATAAGCGTAGAACCCGCGCCGCCGGCAAAAATAATACTGAAAAAGGGAGTGGTTATTATATGAGGAGGCACCGAATGACTGCCTTCAGCAACAACTTTTGCATTTTCTGCAAGCAGTGTAAGGTAAATGGGCGTAACAAGCGGAAAAACTACTGCCGGACCATGGATTCCAGCCATCCAGAGAAATGTAATCAGAAGAACTATCATAAGTCCCAGGGGAAGAGTATCTCCAGCATACATTACTGGTTTTACCAGGATAAAAACAAAATGATGCAGGTCAATCCCTTGTTGCTGCAAAAAAACAAGTATGAGTATTATTATCACAGGTGACAATAAATTACTGCAAATTTTAATAATGCCTGATTCGTTTAACTCCCTGAGGTTCTTAAAAAGTTTTCCCAGCATAACAACCGTTATGGATAAAATAATTGAAACAAAAAGGCAGCTGCTTGAAAGTTCAGCCATAAATAATATTGTCTTGCCCGCCCCGCCAATGTTTAAAATATTAAATTCCTGCCTGATATTTAAAGGGAAGGAAAGAAACACAGCAATAAAAGAAGCCAGCGAGTAAAAGAGAGGGCTCATTTTTTCCACCTGGGCCAGCCGGTAAGCGATTGTAATTGAAGCTGCAAGCCCCATCAAAGTAAGAGCAGCTCTAAAAGCAATAAGAAGTTTTGCAAGAGTTATAAGAAGTTTTGTATGACCGGCTTTTGTAATGACCGCTGATTCGGGCACAAGAAAAAAGAAAAGTACTGTCCCAATCGCGAGAACGGGAAGGGCAAAAAGTATTCCCTTCTGGACGGCACCAGCAGGCTTCCATCTTGCAGCTTTTGCAAGAGGCGGTATGATTTTTGCTTCAACCCAAAGAAAAAAGCCTTTCCCCTGCAATTATCACCACACCTGTTCAAATACTGAAGAAATTCTTTTAAAAAGCTCCGTAAAACCGGATTTATCCAGTGCAGATATAGCAACCGAATCGGGAATACTTTCCAAAAGTTCCTTTATTTTCATTTTATCGCTTACTTTGTCTATCTTATTCAGGATGTTTATCATGGGCTTATTGTCAGCCGCAAGTTCTTCAAGAACCTGATCCACAATTTCCAGATGCTCTTCCAGCTTGGGATGAGAAGCATCCATAACATTAAGAATTAAATCAGCCTGGCGAACTTCCTCAAGCGTTGCTTTAAATGCAACCACAAGCTGATGGGGCAGGTTCTTAATAAATCCCACAGTATCAATAAGAAGGATATATTTTCCTTCACCCAGATAAACTTTTTTTACGGTTGGATCAAGTGTTGCAAAAAGTTTATCTTCCACAAAAGCATGAGCACCAGTAAGAGCGTTAAGAAGAGTTGATTTGCCCGTATTGGTATAGCCCACCAGAGCGGCAAGCTTAAAACCCCTGTGATAGCGGCTTTCCCGCAAAAGCTCACGGTGAGCCCTCACTTTTTCATTTTCCCGCTTGAGGGTGGAGATTCTCCTTCTGATATGCCTCCGGTCTGTTTCCAGCTTGGTTTCGCCGGGACCCCTGGTGCCTATTCCGCCTCCGAGACGGGAAAGAATTATTCCGTAGCCTGTAAGCCTGGGCAGTAAATACTCAAGCTGGGCAAGCTCCACCTGAAGTTTTCCTTCTTTGGTAAGAGCACGCTGGGCAAAAATGTCAAGAATCAAAGCCTGCCGGTCAATAACCTTAACATTTAAAAGTTCAGTAAGATTTCTTTCCTGAACAGGCCTTAAATCTTCAAGGAAAATGACAAGATTTGCCTCAAGCTTCCTGCAGAGAAGGGAAAGTTCCTCAGCTTTGCCTCTGCCGATAAAATAGGCAGGGTCAACTTTCTCTTTTTTCTGTATTATTTGTGCCACAACATCAGCGCCTGCAGTATAAGAAAGCTGAGCCAGCTCTTCCATTGCCTCATTAAGCTCGGCTTCATCTTTTCCGGAAGATTTAAGGCCTGTTCAGGA
>JAMDEM010000129.1 GCA_023486985.1 Bacillota bacterium | reverse complement strand
AACGAGAACAACCATTAAAACCATGTCTTTTGCATCAATTATATCGCCTTCCTGAAATTTCAGTCCGATTTTTTGGGCTTTTGGAATGATTTCATCTTTATTTCCAACAAGTACGGGAATAACCAGTCCCGCATCCTGAGCGGATTTAACCGCTTCAAGAGCAGACTCCTCCTCGGCGGCAGCCAGGACAATTCTTAGAGGACCTGCCTTTTTGGCTTCCTTTACCAGGGAATCAAAATTTTCTATCATGATAAGTCACCTCTGTTGAAAGTTTAGAATTGAGAGAAAACTTTTACTTGCAGATAAGGTTGGAAGTAGTTGGGCGAAGCTTCTACGGACTGAGTGGCTAACAAAACTTGGCGAAGTGGAGCGTCTGCAAAATCCACTGTTTGAGCCAAAGGCGAGTTTGGATTTTGCAGCGGAGTGAGGTGCGTCCCGACCGAACAGGAAGGGTTTGCGGGGCAAAAGCACGGGTTTTGGCTGGAACTTCTTGGCGAAGCGAATGCGTAGCCTAGAAGATTCCGCAAAACCCTGAGTTCCACAAATTTTGTCCACGAGGGAGTAAAAAGCGAGAACAACTATTTCCATGCTTCCTTCTTTAACAAAGTTTTTATCAGCAAACGCATGCTTTTTCGTGCGTTAGATGAGAGTTTCTTTATTTCATCTTCAGACGCATTGTCTATATGGATTCCCACAGTCAGTGCAACGGCCTTTCCCAGAAACCGGGCTGATTCTTCAGCAAGTTCAAAAGCCAGCCCGTCTTCTTTATGGTGAGGCACGCAAATAAGAGAAGTTGTGCAGGAGAGCTTTTTCTTATTTTTTGAACCCTGGTAGGGAAGGGAAAGAGCCATGGCTCCTATATGAGGTTTTGTCCCGCCGCAAAGATTGATGGTGAAGCTTCCCGTATTTTCGATTGCGGAAGCCCAGATTTTGCAGGGAGGCTTTCCAAAAGATGTCTGAAAAAGCCTTACAGGATTATCTTCCATCTTTTTTTTCTTTATAAGCTTTATCTCAAGCCCTCCCATCTTTTAACTAGTTTATTTGGGAGTTCAAGAATATCAAGAATTCTTCCGATTGAAGGTTTGATTATATCATCAATGGTTTCCGGCTTGTGATAAAAGACCGGATTTGGAGGCATGATAATTGCTCCCATTTCTGTAAGTTGAAGCATGCTTTTAAGGTGCCCGTAATGGAGAGGTGTTTCTCTTACCATAAGGATAAGAGGTTTTCTCTCCTTCAAAGTTACGTCAGCGGCACGAACCAGGAGATTTAAATTTATGGAATTGGCAATTAAGGACATGGTTTTAATGGTGCAGGGAGCTATTACCATTGCATCTCTCTGGCAGGAACCGCTGGAAATTGCAGCAGAAAGGTCATTTATATCATAAGTTTTTGAAGCAAGCTTTTCAACCTTTTTAACTTTCATTGAGGTTTCATGAGGTATTATTTCTCTGGCATTGTCGGAAATAATAAGATGGGTTTCCAGATTCTTAATTTTCTTAAAAGCTTCCAGAAGCCTTACACCGTAAATGACTCCTGTTGCACCTGTAATTCCTACTATTATGTTCATGTTTTTTACACCTTCAGCGGAACGAGCCTTAGTTTTGTCCAAGATGGAGTACAAAGCGAGAACAACCATTTCTAAATTTAATCTCGCTAAAGAACTCCTTTTAAACAGCCTTAAATTCTGCACCAATGTTAACGCTAAATTCCCCTTTATGACAGGATTTCCTGCATTTTACGATGTGCTCCCGCATAAAATGTTTACATGCTTTTAATGTTTTTTACATCTCATTAAAGAACTTTTTACTTTTTATTCAAAATCTTTTTACATACTGGAAACATTTAAATATTTACTGTAAGTGGATTCGCATTGATATCTTAAAAAAGAAGGGAGAGGTGGTTAAAATGACGGTTCACAGAATACACGAATTAAGATGCGCCACTTTTGGAAATCTTGCTCTTGTTTATCTGGCACAGAAAGATTTTTCAAAAAAAGAAAAAGAAGAACTGCCTGCCTTAGAATCCATGGATATTTATGCCCCCCAGGCATTTGATCTCGGGAACCCTTTTATAAAAAGTGTATTGAAAGAATTTCTTCAGAGGGCTGTTTTGTTTGGTGATGAGCAGGCAGCCGGACTTCTTGACGTATTGGAAGATACAGAAAAAAACGGTGAATTTGCCATAAGGTTTGTTGCATACATGGATAAGCTTGCAAGCGGCGGTCTTATGAATGCGGGCATGGCGCCTCAGGCATTATATCAGGCTCCGGGGGGTTACCCTCCCTCCCAACCGGGTCTTTCCTTCCCCGGAGTCCTGAATAGCCTGGGGCAGCTGTTTTTTCAGCAAAAGCCTCTTAATCTCCAGGGCAGTATTGATGAAATAATTCAGCAGCTTAAGGATGAACTGCAAAGGACGCTGACAGACAGGATGAAGTTTGGCATGGAACAGCAAAAAGCACAGGCAGAGGAAAAAGCTTCAGAAGAAAGGCTGAGGGAAGTTGCAACAAAAAAGCAACAGGTTGAGGGAGAGAAAAATCAGAAAGAGGGCGAACTCAGGAGTGTTGAGAGCCAGAAGAGAGAAACCGAGGGACAATTAAATCAGATAAGAAGCCGGAAAAATAATTTAAGGAGCCAGGAAGCTCAGTTAAGATCTCAGGAAATACAGCTTTCCGCGAGGATTATAGGTCTTACTGTTCAGGTTGCCGCTCTTACCCTTCAGATTGCAGCTTTCAGACTTCAGGCTGTTTCTCTTCATGCGACAGCGGCAGCCTTGAGATCAAATCCCTGGACCGCAGCTGCAGGTGAGGCTCTGGAACAGCAGGCGCTTAATCTTGATAATCTGGCAAATCAGATGGAAGAGCAGAAAAATACTCTCGAGCAGCAAAAAACAGAAGCTGAAAGCCGTAAGGCAGAAACGCAGTCAAGGATACAGCAGACGGGTTCACAGATTCAGCAGTTAGAGACAAATGAAAAACAGCTGGAGCAGAGATTAAAACCTTTTGAGCAAAAGATGAAGGAAATACAGAGCCGCCTGTCTGCCATTTCAAATGAGCTTGCCCAATCGGAGAAAGAATATGTTGAGCTGGAAAGAAGGTCCGCCTCTTTAAAGGCTGCATCTTCACAGATTGAATCAGCTCTCGGGCAGATTGATAACAGAGCGTATGAAATCAAAAAAAAGATTGAAGAGCTTATGGCTAAAAAGAATGAGGATAAGGGAAACAGCCAGGAGCCCGTGAACACCGGCGCAGCCAGTTCCGAGCACCAGAGCGGAGGTAAAGTTGAGAATCAAGTTCATGATCTTTCCAGAACAAAAATATCAGATATGATGGAATCGGCTGCACAGCGCTTTGGCGTTCCTCCGGCATTTTTAAAATCAATTGCCTGGAAAGAAAGCCAGTGGAATTCAAATAAGGTTGGAGAAAACGGAGAAAGTTACGGGTTGACGGGTGTTAATAAACTTGATTATCCTGATTACAGCATATCAAGAGGAGTAAGAGATCCTCAGTATAACATAGACTTTGCCGCCGGCAAGCTGAAGGAGCAATTGAGCCAGAATAAATATGATACAAGAGGCGCCGTAGCACGTTATAAAGGTAACGGGCCGGAGGCAGAGGCTTATGTAAAAGATATTTTTGAATTAATGGATTCACAGCCATGGCGCTATGGATAGACGGCATGGGAGAATATTTCAGAAAGAATTAAATGTGTTTTGAAATTGCCTCCACTATGGGCTTATGAAGAAGCCCGTTGGAGGCAATAATTTCCTGGTCGTAAATGGAATAATCTTTGCCCTTAAAATCAGTTGCAACCCCGCCTGCCTCTTTTAAAATTAAGACACCTGCAGCAGTATCCCAGGGATGTAGTTTCATCTCCCAGAATCCGTCAAACCTCCCCATGGCAATATAGCATAAGTCAAGGGCGGCTGCACCGTCGCGCCTTACTGCCTGAGCCAGCATTATGAATTCATCGAAAAGTTTTATCTGCAGACCGGGATCCTGCTTAAAATCATAAGAAAAACCGGTGGCAAGAAGGGATTTGCTTATGTCATCTGACTTTGAAACGTGAATTGGTTTACAGTCAAGACTGGCACCTTTACCTTTTATTGAAGCAAAAGTTTCCTTCAGGATGGGGTCATGGACAACTCCAAGGATAATTTTTCCTTTGAATTCAAGTGCCAGGGAAACAGCAACGAAAGGGTAGCCGTGAGTAAAGTTTGTAGTGCCGTCAAGGGGATCCACAATCCAGACATATTCATCTTCTCCTGATTTTCTCGTGCCCTCTTCTCCCATAAAGCCGTGGCGGGGAAAAGCACAGCCGATTTTTTTATAAATAAGTTCTTCGCATCTTTTGTCAATCTCGGTAACCAGGTCTCTTTTTCCCTTGTATTCAACCTGCAGGGCTTTGCCCAGATTTTCACGTATTATTTTTCCGGCTTCTTTTGCAATTTGAACTGCAGTCTCCAGCGTATCTTTCAAGTTTATTGCTCCTTTCATTTGATAACTTCTTTCCAGCCCCGCCTTTTCCTGTTTAAGGAGGTAATACTTGCAATTACAAAGAAATAAACTACTTGATTTTTAAGAAGAGGTGATATTATATGTTTCAGCGTCTTTCATTAATTTTGCTTTTGGTAATTATTTTATTCTGCCATTCAGCTTTTGGAGATAATCATGTGTCAAATTCAGACCAGAATGAGATAAGTTCTCTTATAAAAAAATGGCACCAGGCATATGAAAAAAAAGATATTAACGCTGTTATGGATATTGAAAAGGATGCAATTATAAACTTTGCAAAAGCACACAATCTGCAGGTTGACCAGATGCAAAAGGGATATAAATCAAGCCTTGAGATCATGTTTGACATGAAAAATTTTAAGATGAAGCCTCTGGTTCTGAAAAATCTTGTCTTTGCCTGTTCAGGAGAAGGCGTTGCAGTTTCAAGAAGCACGCCTCCCATACTCGAGAGTACTTTAAGAGAAAAAGAAGACAGCGCAAGTTTTAAGGTTAATTATGTTGTTTTTGTTAAAGATTCTTCAGGCTGGAGAATAAAAGATTTTAAATGATGCAGGAGCTTGCATTGATAAATTTTAAAAGTCTTCCGGGAAAGACAAGGCTTACCTGCGACTACCTTTATAGCTTTGAGAAGCTAAAGGAGTTTTATCCCTGTGCTCCTTCCAGCCCCGCCTTTTCCTGTTTAA
>JAMDEM010000185.1 GCA_023486985.1 Bacillota bacterium | reverse complement strand
AAAACAGTAGAAGAAGCAAGAGATGCAGCCCTTCAGGAGCTCTCAGCCACTGAAGACGATGAAGTGGAGATAGAAGTACTGGATGAAGGAAGCAAGGGTGTCTTCGGTCTGGGGCAAAAGATGGCAAGGGTCAAGATAACCCTTAAAGGCTCAGAAAAAGAAATTCCAGTTCCAGGGCATTCAGCAACTCCAGGGTCTTCAAAAGCAAGGAAAGTAATTGTAGAGATTCTAGATATGATGGACTTAGGCGGTGATGTAACTTCGGAGATGACGGAGCTGGGAGAGAAGATTAACGTGGCTGGCAGCAATCTGGGAGTTCTTATCGGCAAGCATGGCCAGACGCTTGACTCCCTCCAGTACCTGCTCAACCTGATTGTAAATAAAGGCGAAGCAGAAAGAAGCCGGATTATCCTGGATATTGAGGGCTACAGGCAGAAAAGAGAGATGAGCCTTCAAAATCTTGCTTTAAGAATGGCTGAAAAAGCAGTAAGCGAAAATAAAAACATTGTTCTGGAGCCCATGATGCCCGGCGAAAGAAGAATAATCCATCTCACACTGCAGGACAATACCGCTGTAAGCACTTTTTCCCAGGGGGAAGAACCGTTGAGGAAGGTTGTAATAGCGCCCAGAAAATAAAGAGGAATCTGGCAATGAAGGTATATATACTTGAAAATGCTTTCTGGAATTTTCTCCTGTCCTGCATTGAAGTTTATCCGCAGGAATGCCTTGGCCTTTTAATAGGCTCCCATGACAAGAATAAGGCTGTAGTGTCTCATGCGGTGGTCTTTCAAAGTGCGGAAAGATACAAGGCGGGAGTCCATTTTCCAAGAGAAACGGCTCACAATAATGTAATAGAGTTTCTTGACCAGTGCCTCCCCCACCTTAAAATTATCGGGGATTTTCATTCCCATACCAGGGAAGCCGATTACAGGCCCAGCGGCGAAGACCAGGAAGGCATGGTGGAGAATCAGGTTTACATAATAGTGCAGATATACAAGAAAAAGAAAAGCCAGCCATGGCGCTATAACAAGGACGGAACTCTGCTCTCCGGAACGGTGGGAGATTTTTATTTCAAGATTGGTTCGTGGTGCAAGGTTTTACCGGCTGAGCCCTTTAAGCTTGCCGAGATTGTTTGCCCCTTTGCTGCAGGTTTCAGAGGAGTAAAATAAATGCTCTCCGGTGCAGATACCATTGCCTCCATATCCACCCCCATCGGGGAAGGCGGAATAGGAATAATAAGGATAAGCGGGCCTTCCTCTATAAAAGTTGCAGGCAGGGTTTTTAAGAAAAAAGACGGAAAACCCCCTTCTTTCAAAAGTTTTAAAATTTACTATGGTTTTATCCATGAGTCAAAAAGCGGCCGGCGGATTGATGAAGTCATTGTAGCAGTGATGAAGGCACCCCGTTCCTATACAAGGGAAGACGTTGTTGAAATACAATCCCACGGCGGCGTAATTGCTCTTAACAAAATTCTGGGTGAAGTGCTGAAAAGCGGTGCAAGGCTTGCCGAACCCGGCGAATTCACCAAGAGAGCCTTTTTAAACGGAAGGCTCGACCTTGCCGAAGCTGAAGCAGTAATTGACATAATAAGAGCAAAAACCGAAAGCTCCATGAAAGTAGCTTTTTCCCAGCTCTCGGGCGGCCTTTCTTCCATAATTGAAGGCATTCGGGACAGAATCATCCGGTGGCTTGCCCACCTTGAAGCAGAGATAGATTTTCCTGAAGATGAAGTTCCTCACTTTTCCAGAGAGGCCCTGTCAGAGAATCTTAAAAGCCTGAAGAAGGAAATAAAAGAGCTTCTTTCTTCGGCTGATTCGGGCAGGATTTTCAGGGAAGGGGTACATACAGCCATAATCGGCAGACCCAATGTAGGCAAATCTTCCATTTTAAACGCCCTTCTTGGCGAGGCAAGAGCTATTGTTACCGATGTTCCCGGCACGACAAGGGATACAATTGAAGAATGGTATAACTTAAAAGGCGTCCCCCTCAAGGTTATAGACACAGCCGGGCTGAGGGAAAGCACCGACCCGGTGGAAATAAAAGGAGTTGAAAGGACAAGGGAAGCACTTTCCGGAGCGGATATCGTTCTTTTTGTAATTGATGCCTCCTCCCGTCTTACCGGAGAAGATATTAAGATATTTAAGGATGTTGAGGGTAAAAAATGCATTTTTATTCTAAACAAAAAAGATCTCCCCTCCCTCATCGAAATTGAAAAATTAATGGAACTTGTCCCGGAAGGAAAATGGGTGGAAACTTCGGCGACAACCTCAAAAGGCATAAAGGAGCTTCAGAACGCGATTCTTGAGGTTATATTTCACGGCAGGGTTCATTCTCCAGAGGGATGTTTTGTAAGCAGCCTGAGACATAAGAAATCTCTTGAAAAGACATTAATGTATATTGAAGAAGTTGAAAAGTCCTTAAAAAAGTCTCTTCCGTCGGATTTTTTAACAATTGATTTAAAAGGAGCTCTTGAGTCCCTGGGAGAGATAACAGGCAGCAATATAACCGAAGATATAATTGACAGAATTTTTTCCGGTTTTTGCATAGGGAAATAAGCAAAGCTTGTTTTGCGGCATGATACTCCGCAGCAAAGCTGCAGAGTTTTCGATCGCAAAATAAACAAATCATGTTTTCTCACGTTCTTTCATAGGCGTGCAGACTGTGAGTGTAATAGGTCGAAAAGAAAAGCAAATACTTTTGTTTCACGTGAAACATTTTTAAAGAAGAGTTTCTGCAAGGTCAAGAGGAAATGATGTATCAGAAATCTTATGATGTCATAGTTGTAGGCGCAGGACATGCAGGCTGCGAAGCGGCTCTGGCTGCTGCGCGCCTGGGCTGCAAAACCCTCATTCTCACTATTAATCTGGACACGATTGCCCTTATGCCATGCAATCCTGCCATCGGCGGACCCGCCAAGGGACACCTGGTGCGTGAAATTGATGCCCTGGGAGGGCAGATGGCAAAAACCATAGATGCCAATTATATTCATATCAGGATGTTAAATACCGGCAAGGGTCCTGCTGTCCAGGCATTAAGGGCTCAGGCTGATAAGAAATCCTATCAGTTTTCAATGAAACACACCCTTGAGAAACAGGAAAACCTTGAAGTAAAGCAGGATATGGCGGAAGAAATCATCCTTGAGGGCGCAAAAGTCAGGGGGGTAAAGACTCATACCGGCTTGATTTACCATACAGGCACCCTGATACTTACTACAGGAACATTCCTTGGAGGATTAATTCATATAGGGGAACTTAACTTCCCGGCTGGAAGAGCCGGAGAATTTCCATCTATAAATCTATCCATATCTCTTAAAAGTATCGGACTTGAGCTTGGGAGACTGAAGACAGGGACAACTCCCAGGGTTGACGGGAGAACAATAGATTTCTCAAAAACCACGTCCCAGAATCCATCCATTGAGCCGCTTTATTTTTCCTTTGATTCCCCGGGAAAGTTTGTTGAGGGACAGCTCCCCTGCTTTCTTACTTATACCACTTTAAAAACACGGGAGATTATAAAGAAAAATATTCACAGGTCGCCGCTTTATGGAACAGGCACAATTAAAGGAGTCGGTCCCAGGTACTGCCCCTCCATTGAGGATAAGATTATGAAATTCCCTGATAAGGAAGTTCATCAGGTATTTCTTGAGCCGGAAGGCTGGAATACATCCGAGTATTATGTTCAGGGCTTTTCCACCAGTCTTCCTGCAGACGTTCAAATCCAGATGCTGAAAACAATTAAAGGGCTGGAAAATGCCGTAATGATGCGCCCCGGATATGCAGTGGAGTATGACTTTGTTTATCCCACCCAGTTAAAGCTTTCTCTTGAAGCAAAGAAAATAGAAGGGCTTTTTCTTGCGGGCCAGATAAACGGAACTTCAGGTTATGAAGAAGCAGCCGCCCAGGGGCTTCTGGCGGGAATAAATGCAGCTAGAAAACTTCAGAAAAAAGACCCTATAGTACTTAAAAGAAGCCAGGCTTATGCCGGGGTCTTAATAGACGACCTGGTGACAAAAGGAACAGAAGAGCCTTACCGGATGCTTACTTCAAGGGCTGAATACAGGCTGATGCTGAGGCAGGATAACGCAGAAGAAAGGTTAACTCCTGCGGGCTATGAAGTTGGTTTAATCAGCGAAGAGCGGTACCGGAGGTTTCTTGAGAAGCAAAGGATTATAAATGAAACTATAGCAAAGCTTAAAAAGATAAGGTTGTCTTCAAAAGATGACCTGGCGATGCTTGAGGAAAACCTTAAAACTCCTCTTTCAGCAGGGATTTCTTACCATGATTTGCTTAAAAGGCCCGGGATAGAGTTTAAGAAACTTTCCGGGTTAAAGGAAGAACTTAAGAATATTCCGCCCGGTATCGCCGGCGAGATAGAAACCCGCATAAAATATGAAGGTTATATCAGCCGTCAGATGGAATTTATCTCGGATTTTGAAAAAATGGAAGAGAAAAGAATTCCTGAAAGCTTTGATTTTGAAAAAATCAGCGCTCTTTCAAAAGAAGCAAGAGAAAAACTTTCAAAAGTCTCCCCGGCTTCTATCGGCCAGGCGGCTCGAATCTCAGGAGTTACTCCTGCGGATGTGTCAATCCTTATGGTTCTTCTTGAATCGAAAAGGAGAAAGGCTAAAGCTTCAAAGTAATAGATGAAACCAGAGCTAAGAAAGATGCTGGTTGAAGGATCTGCCTCACTGGGCGTAAGCCTTAAAGAAGAGCAGGTTTTGCTTCTCTCAGCTTACCTTGAGAAGCTGAGAGAAGCAAACAGGAAAGTAAATATTACTGCATATAAAAAGGAAGAGGAAATTATCCTCTTCCTTTTTCTTGATTCGCTGGCAGTTCTAAAACTGATAAAAGAAAAAAAAGCAAAATTGATAGATATTGGTACAGGCGGCGGCTTTCCCGGAATCCCCCTGAAGATTGCCGAACCGGCTCTTGATATTACACTGGTTGATTCGGTTGAAAAGAAGATTAAATTTCTTGAGGAAGTAAAAAAGATTCCGGGACTGGAAAAACTAAAGATTATAAATGGAAGAGCCGAAGAGCTTGCAAGAGACGGCGAATTAAGGGAAAAATTTGATTACGCAGCTTCAAAAGCCCTGGCGCCCCTGAATGTTCTTATTGAATACGCCTTTCCATTTTTAAAAGCGGGCGGATATTTGATAGCCCAGAAGGGCAGGGGTCTGGAGAAGGAAATTAAAGAAGCTGTCCCTC
>JAMDEM010000200.1 GCA_023486985.1 Bacillota bacterium | reverse complement strand
GGGCTAAACTTTCTCTTTCCCATGATCTTCCTTCCTTTCTTCCTTTATCTTTATTATTATTCTCCAGGAGGGAAAATCACTCTTTCAAAATTTACCTCATAACTCCAATTTCTTCAGAAGCAGAACATCTTTGCTAAGGGTGACTTTCACATCTCCTATTTCTATATCATCAATATTGGTAAGTTCTTTGATATTGTCCTGAGTTACAATATCGATATTTCTGGCATCTGAAAGATAGTTTTTTAGTTCTTTGTAAATAGCAGGTTTAACAAAAGCAGGTTCCTTGTTCGCATAAGCCACATCCTGAAACTTACCATCCCCATTTAAATCAATACCTAACAACAGTTTTCCTCCAGAGTTAACAACAACAGGCATTATATCAGCTGAAAATAGTATTTCATTGTTTTTTCTGAATTCTTTCGATGAACTTGCGCCTTTCTCGACTGCATCTTGAGAAAGCTCTCGAAGTGGTGCTTCCTCTTTTTGTTGTGCCTTCACCTCTGCTTTAAAAACTGGCTGCTGCACAGAAAAATTCTTACCAATTGGTTCTGTCATTTTGATTCCTCCTTTTATTTGTTAACATCATTATAGGCGACGAGCTGTTCAGTTTGCTGTACACATTGGCATTTATCATGTTAAAAATTTGTTAACATTTATCACGCTCAGGAAAAGGCGGCGTATCATACGGGGTCGTCATTGCCATTAGCAGGGTTAATTTGCTGCCAGGAGGACGAGAGAGCCTTGAATTCATTACAAAAATGAGTGATTAAAGTGAGAGGATGAACCTGAAGCGCTTCTGCCAGTCCTATAAATGTAGTAAGCCGCGTTTGACGAATGTCTCCCTTAAGGATGCTGTAGAGCTCGGTTCTGGAAATTTTGGCGCGCCGGGCAATTTCAGCCTTTGAAATACCAAGAGACTTGGCTCGTCCGATAATAAACTCAGATAATTCCAGTATCCCCATAATTTTTCTATCCCCTTTTTTCTATTATGAGGGGTATAATCTGTTATATCAAGTTACATTACGTTACAATTTAAGCAGTTAGTTAAACAGCTAATTTTCTGAAGAAGGAAAACAATTATTATCAGCAAAGTAATAGCCAGCAAAGCAATGAATCAAGGAAGAAGTAAATGCAGATACTCCCAAGGCTAACTGATTCGTTTTTAGGAAGAGAAAAGGAATTGGGCCGTCTCAGAAAGTTTTTTCTCCGACAGCACCTTTTTGTTATTAAAGGCATTGGCGGCATCGGGAAAACTACTTTTGCTCTTGCATTTCTTGAGGAGCTAAAAAAGCAAAAACCTAAAAAAAATATTTTATGGATTGAATGTCATGAAGGCTGGAGGCTGGAGAATTTATTGCTTGAGATAGATTCATGGCTGAAAGAAGCAGGGGATATGAGTTTCAGCAGCTGGCTCAAGGGAGATAAAAAAGATATTAAAGAGGGGATTCTATTTCTAATAGATATTTTGAATAAAAAAGAGTTTATACTTTTTGCGGATGACTTTCATCTGGTGCAGGATGAGAATATCAAACTATTTTTAAGTCTCCTTAATACATACCTTAATGCCAGGATTGTATTCATTTCCAGAGAGGATATACCGTCTTCTCCTTTTGAAAAATTAGATATTTTTGAAGAGAAACTCGAGGGTTTACCGGTTAATGTCGCAGTCAATCTTCTGAAAGATTTGCTTGACCTTCATAAGCTGTCTCATCAGCCTGATAATAAGAATCTATTAAGGATTGCAGAAAAAGTTGCAGGGCATCCCCTTCTTTTAAAACTTACTGCAAGTTTGATAATTGCAAGATCTCTTGATCTTGAGGAGATTTTTTCAGAAAAAGCTCCCAGAGAGATAGAAGATTACCTTTTTTCCAATGTTCTTAATAAGTTTTCTTCTAATGAGCGGAGAATTCTGGAGGTTCTTGCTTTAAGCGATATTCCGATTGCTGAAGATGCCATTAAAACAATGCTTAAAATTAAGGATATAAAGGAGATTACCGCAATTCTTCAGAGAAAATTCCTTCTGGACAGGGATGCATCCGGCAATATATTTATTCATCAGCTTATTGCTCAGTACATGGCAAATAGTATGGCTGAAGAATTAAAGATGAGCCTTCACCGGAAACTGGGAAAGTATTTTGAGAAAATCGGGCTTTCGCAGGAGGCTTTTTCTCAATTTCTGGAAGGGAAAGAGTTATTGAAGGCATCACGGATTCTTGCCGGTTCAGCTTCAAAAATGTACCGCCATGGCCAGTATGAGCTTTTAGTTGAAGATTCAAACAAACTTGAAAAAGTACTGCCCGGGATAAATCCCAGGATACTGATTGCTAAAGCAAGGGCGCTTTATATACTTGGAAAATGGGAGCAAAGTCTTTCTATACTGCATAGAATGGAAAATATAATCACTGACAGGGCTTTACTTGCAGAGTTGTTTACATCTATTGCTTTCGTTTATCATTATAGAGGAAATATGGAAAAAGCTGTTGCTTTTTATGAGAAAAGTCTTAAACTTTTTAAGTCATCTTCTGCATCACGCAGTATTGTAAGCTGCCTCAATAACATGGCGCTAATCTGCAGTTTAAGAGGCGAAATCAGCCGGAGCAGGAAATACCTGCAAAGAAGCTTTGAAATTTCCTCCAGAGAAAACAACATGGAGCTGCTTGCTCATGCCTTGATGGTAAAGGGCTGTATGCACAATGCAGCCGGTGAATATGAAGAGTCCATTCAGGCTGTGGAAGAGGCTTTAAAACTTACTTCAAACAGGACTTCTGTGAGATTTACCAGTGAAACAAGAAGACAAATGGGAATTGCATATTTTGGTCTTGGAAAGCTGGATGAGGCAAAGAATATCTTTGAAGAAAACCTTCTGGAATCTAAAAAGGTGGGACATACTCTGGCTACGGGTTTCAGTTTATTATATATCGGAATAATTGCATGGGAGAAAGGAGAGTATCGTGAAGCAATGGAAGCTCTCACTGCAGCCTCCAGCAATTTCATCGGACAGGGAAGTCTTGTTAATGATGCAAGAACGCATTATTATATTGCTCTTAATCATATAGATGAAGGCAGAGAAGAGATAGCGATAACCATTCTGGAAAACTCTCTGGAGACCGTAAAATAATTTACTTACTATAGGGCTGAGGCAGAGATATTACTGAAACTTTCGGAAGTTTATCTTGATAAAGGAGACATTGATAAGGCTGCTGATTTCAGCAGCAGGGCGCTTTCGCTGCTGGAAAAGTTAGAACTTCCTGAATTAACGGCATACGCATATCTCTGCCTTGCAGAGATATCTTTAAAGAGAGGTAATGAAAAAGAAGCAAAGGAGCATGTGGGGAAAAGCATTCCCTTCATCAATATTGATAAACACCCTGAAAAATTTCATAGGGTTTACTATATTCTTTCGGTTTTACCTTCAGAAGATGGGCTGGAAAAGAAAAAGAATGCCGGAAATGCAAGGAAAATCTTTGAGAGCCTGTCTGGCACAAAGCGCAGGGATGCCGAAAGGTTCTTGCAAAGAATTAAAAGCGGGGTTGCAAAAAAGTTTTCCATTACCATGAAAGATGAGAAATTTATTGCGGATGAAGCGGATGTCAGGAACCTGAGGACAAAAAAAGATTCTTATGAGTTTTTCATGGATGTTCCCGGACGAGAGCTTTTTGTAAAAGGATTGGGTAAGGTGGAAATATTCGGGAAGAAACTTATATCTGCTTTATTGCTGTTTTTTGTTTCCAATGCCGGAAAGGGATTTACATCTGAACAGCTTTTTACTTTTGTGTGGGGAGATAAGTTTATAGAAGAAAGCAGTGCGCCGGATGTAAGAATAAATATACTGAGGTTAAGAGCTCTTGTTGAACCTGACCGCAATAATCCCCGTTTCATCAAGCACTCAAAGGCTGTTAAAAAAGAAAAAGGGATATATTACTTTGAGAAAGATATTGACATCTGCCTGATTAAAGAATCCCCCTAGCCTAACCTCTTTTAGTATTTTAACTCCCCCTCCCCCCTCTTTAACAAAGAGGGGGATAACTCTTTATCCCTCCCCTTAAATTAAGGGGAGGTCAGGCGGGGTTATTGCAAGTTTTAACTCCATACCCCCCTTAAAAAGAAGGGGTCACCTTCTTTTAACCTTTATGGATTTTTCCAGCGCCGAAAGTCTTTGTTCAAGCAGCTTATTCTGTGCATTTAACTCTGTTATTTGCTTTTGCTGTGCTTTTTGCTGTTCTTTTAACCCCGCTATTTCTTTCTGCTGTTCTTTTACTGCTTCTATTAATACCGGTATGATTTCAGTATAGGCAACGCTCTTTTCTCCTTTTGAATCCGTGTTAACAATTTCCGGGAGTATCTTCTCTATTTCCTGGGCTATGACACCATAATGCCTGCCTTTTGGAAATCCTCTTTCTTTATACTCTTTGGTCTTCCATTCAAAGATGACTCCCCTTAGCTTTAGAACTTTGTCCAGGGCTTCATTTACGGTGGAAATATTCTTCTTTAATCTGATATCTGAACCTTGGGAATAACCGCTGAGTGTCCAGAGGCTGCCGTTGTTATTTAATGTCATCTTTGCCCCATTGTAATAACCGGTGCGGAATGTAATATAACCGCCATCTGAAGTGGCTATTCTCAGCTCGCTTGGCTCGACACCAAAACCGTATGTATCAACTCCGGCGCCTGAATCATATAGCTTGATTTTCTGCTCTGTAGCCGGTCTAAAGCTAAGTGGCGCACTGGGATTCGCCGTCAAAATGCCGATGTTTGAATGGCCATTATCAACTCTCTTTATACAAATTCCACCACCCGGACCTCCAGCGCTATGGGCATTTATTCCCAGAACGCCAGCCCCATAGTCCCATCCAACAAAACCATTACCAAAAGTGACATAGCCAGTTCCAGCAGTGGAACCAGGCGCAACAAAATCTCCAATTTGGGTATCGCTGCTGATTCTAGAAGAAGTTACATCCAACTTTGCAGCAGGAGCCGTTGTCCCGATGCCGATATTGCCGCTTTGATCAATAGTCATTCTGGTATTTGACCCTGCAGTGTCAAAAAATAATTTTCCTGCACTCCAGAGGTTTCTTATATAAGAGTGGCCTGTGGATGATTCATACAATATACGCAGCCCCTCAGAAGTAATAGCTGGATTGTTAACCCCGTCGCCTAGACCGACTGACGCTGTCCCTATGCTAGTGCTTTCCAGTATTCTTTCCTCCGGGTTGGAACCGTAAAGATTGAGTATTGAGTTTGGATTCGAAA
>JAMDEM010000015.1 GCA_023486985.1 Bacillota bacterium | reverse complement strand
TTTTCCGTTCGGCTTGCTCTTTAGCTTGCTGATAAGCTCCAGATTAACTTTAGCTTTGTACCTGCCGTAAAGCTCCAGATCATCTTCCTCAATTCCCATGTTTTTTGCTATTTCTGTGACGGGCAGCATTTTAGCTTTTTGTGCGATCTCCAGATCGCTTGGAACAGCTTGAGCGGTTGTCCCTGCGGTAGTCATAAGTTTTCCTCCTTTAAAATTTTATTATGGCACTTTTCAGAAAATTTATTTCCTTATCTTTGTAGGGGTTTGATTCATCAAACCCGCAAAATCTGCACTTTCTTTCTTAAATTTGTCATTGCGAGGCTGCTAAAAGCCGGGTACCCGCCTGAAAAGGTGGGTGGGCAATCTCTTTCCGGGTCGGACGAATCCGACCCCTGCATTAAAAAATTTCAAACTATCTTGTGTGTAATTTTTCACATTCGAAGTGTAAAAAAATTATGCACTGCTTGAAGAAGGTAATTTCTCCTAAAAACTTTCAATTTCCTTCTGGGTTAAGCCTCTATTTCACAAAGAGGTTAACTTTTTGTTTTAGAGAATTTTTAGTTTATCAATCCGGGATTTTTTTGAAGCTGTATCAAACTTTATTGTCATTGTGAGCTCCTGAAAGGAGCGTGACAATCTCTTAATTTGTCATTGCGAGATCCCCGGTACCCGCCCTGAAAGGGTGGGTGGGCAATCTTACTTTACTCCTCGCCCCTTAGGGGTGAGGAGGCAAACTAAAAAGGGAGGTGCAATAATGAGAAAAGTTTATATGGTTTCCGGCGGCATCACAAAATTCGTCAAAGCAAGTCCGGAAAAGAACTTCCAGCTCATGGTCAAAGATGCCTTCGATTATGCAATGAAAGATGTTCCAAAGCTGAATAAAGACATGATTGACGGCTGTGTGGCATCATACTTCAGCGACCATTTTGCAAGGCAGTTGATGGCTGGAATAATGGTGCAGGACTACCTCGGACTCTGCCCCAAGCCGGGAAAAAGAATTGAAGGCGGCGGAGCCACTGGAGGACTTTGTTTCCAGAGTGCCTACGAAGCTGTGGCATCCGGAAGAATGGAGGTATGCGTTGCTTACGGCTTTGAAACAATGTCCCACGTGGAAACATGGAAGGGAAACGAATTCATTGCCCTTGCTTCAGACACAAACTATGACTATCCCGTAGGCGGATTTTATTCAGGTTATTACGCAATGATGGTTGTAAGACACATGCACGAATTTGGAACAACAAGAGAGCAGCTTGCAAAAGTCTCCATTAAAAATCACAGAAATGCGTATTATAATCCTTACTCCCAGAAACGCATGAAAATTACCGTAAAAGATGTGCTTAATTCAGAAATGGTGGCATGGCCCCTTACAAGACTTGATATATGCACTATGTCAGACGGTGCCGCAGTCTGTATTCTTGCATCAGAAAAAATGGCGGAAAAACTTACAGATAAACCTGTACTCATAACAGGCGTAGGGACCGGCACCGATGCCATGAGAATGGCAGACCGTCCACATGGAAATGTAATGCTTCTTCCACACGAAAAAGCTTCTGACTATAAAAATTTAAAATACCCCGGCGTTCATTCCTTCAGGGCAGGAAGAGCCGCCGCAAAGCAAGCGTATGAAATGGCAAAAATCACCAACCCGTTAAAAGAACTTGACGTTATAGAACTTCATGATGCTTACACCTCAAGCGAAGTTCAAACTTATGAAGATCTTGGATTATGCAAATACGGCGAGGGAGGAAAATTTGTAGAAGAAGGTTATCCATTCCTTCCCGATATTGATTATGGTTTAAATCTTCCAAAGCAGGGAGTTTTGCCTGTAAATCCTTCAGGCGGCTTGATTGCCTGCGGACATCCCGTTGGCGCAACCGGCTTGATGCAGGCGGTTTTCATGCACTGGCAGGTGCAGGGAAGCATTAAAAAACATTTTGGTGATGATAAACTGCAGGTAAAGAATGCAAAACGCGGACTCATTCACAGCCATGCAGGCACGGGAACATATGTAACCGCCACTATTATGGAAAGGGGGTTTTAACATGGCAAACGGCGAAAACAAAAAATCTCCCAAGCTGGAAGAAACCATGGAAGGAAATATCCTTTATAATTTAGACCCCATAATAATGAAGTATCATTACGAAATTGATTACATTCACAGTTATGCCCAGGATTCTCCATTTTTTGCAGGACTGGTAAAAGGGAAAATCATGGGGACCCGCTGCGATAAATGCAACTACGGATATGCCACGCCAAAAACTCACTGCATGCAATGCGGCTCCCCGACAAAATGGGTCGAGGTGCCTCTTGAAGGAAAAGTGCATACATGGACAACCTGTTATTTCGGCGGTGAAGCATTCTTAAAGGAAACTCCCTTCAATCTTGTACTCGTGGAATTTGAAGGATTTGACTCTCTTTTTCTTTCAAGGCTTATCGGTGCGGAGCAGAAAGACATAAAAGTGGGCATGAAAGTTCAGGCAAGATTCAGAAGAAAAAGCAAATTTGACCCCACTGATGTTTATTTTGTGCCCGCATAGGGAATACTATTATAAGTTTGCCCTGCACCCTGATTTTCCCCTCTTTACTAAAGAGGGGTTAGGGGAGTTAACTTTTTCCTCGCCCCATAGGGGAGAGGGATGGGGTGAGGGGGAAAACTTCCATTCTTGAAAGGAGATGGTATGTATGCCTGTTCCTACAATCATTGACACTTATGATCTTGTCAATGAAATTGCCGCCAAAACCGGTATAGTCAAAGATGAAGTGGAAAAGGTAATCTTCGCCGCTCAGGAAGTTATGGGAAAGAATGTCCAGGAACAATTTGCCGCCCTCTGCGAGCTCACTGAAACCATAATTTCAAACCTTGAACTGGAAAGCGTTCTTTTCCAAATCGTCGAAAAAACCACTATGATAATGAATGCAAAAGCCTGTTCGGTAAGGCTTCTGGACAGAACCAAAGAAAATCTCATTATCATGTCGGCTTACGGATTAAGCGACCTTTATCTTAAAAAAGGTCCCGTGGAAATTTCAAATAGCACTCTGGACAGGGAAGTCATATCGGGAAAAATTGTTGCAATAAAGGATGCCGCCACTGACAGCAAATTCCAGTATGCTGAAGAAGCTAAAATGGAAGGAATAAAATCCGTTCTCTGCGTGCCTTTGAAAGCCATGGGAGAAATAACCGGCGTAATGAGAATCTACACTTCAGAAACAAGAGAATTCACTCCGGCTGAAATCAACTTCCTTTCAGCCATGGCAAACATCTCTGCCATATCAATTCATAACGCAAAAATGTATGAGAAATTAAAGAAGGAACTCGAATACGCCGAGCTGGAGATGTCAAAGATTTACTGGTAAAATTTTCTTTTTTCTAAACAGCCATTAGCGATTCTACACAATGTGCAGGGGTTCAATTTATTGAACCCGATAAACGCGGGTTTGATGAATCAATCCCCTATAAGTTGTCAAAGTCCTTGAATTAGCTGCATTAGATCTGCCCCCCCCCGTTCAAGTCTGAAAACCTGAGCTGATGAATAAGCTGTTGAAACCGCAATTGAGGCAAAGAGAATTCCATGAACAGCTTGATTATACACATAACTATATTGTATAATGTGTATGGAGGGATTTAAAATGAGGACAAATATTGTTTTGGATGACAAACTTGTTAAAGAAGGCTTGCGTCTGACAAGGCTTAAAACGAAGAAAGACCTGGTTAATTTTGCTTTAAGAGAAATGATTGCGAGAAAAAAGCGAAAGAAAATTCTGGAATTAGAGGGGAAAATTAAGTGGGAAGGGGACCTGGATCAGATGAGAAGAGGCCGGCATGTTACTGGTTGATACTTCAGTCTGGATTGAGTTTTTTCGGAGGACTGAATCTAAATACCAGCTTGCATTGCACCGCCTCCTTCAGGAAGATGCTGATATCTGCATTGCCGATATTGTTCTTAGCGAAATCCTGCAAGGAATTAAATCTGACAAAGATTTTAATCAAGTCAAAAATTATCTTTTTAAATTTCCTATATACTACTTGAAAGATGCAGGTTCTTATGCGGAAGCTGCTCAAATTTATCGCGCCTGCAGAAAAAAAGGGCTAACTATAAGAAGGACTATAGACTGCATTATTGCCAGAATCGCTATTGAAAATAATCTTATTCTCTTTCACAATGATAGAGATTTTGACACAATTGCTAAAGTTTTCAAAGAGTTTCAAATTTATAGCCCCTGGATAGATTGAAAAATTTTAATTGCCGCTAATCACACATCTATTTAACTATCCCACTACATTATTTTGCAGACCGAGGTCTGCCACTACAAACCTGTCTGATGAATCCGGCCCCCTACAGAGAGATAAACGCGGGCTTGATTCATTAACCCCACCTGACCTCCCCTTAAATTAAGGCAAGCTTGTTTTGCGGGACGACACTCTGCAGCAAAGCTTCAGAGTTTTCAATCGCAAAATAAGGGGAGGGATAAAAGGAAAATAAAAATTAAAAGCAAATTTTATTAGCATACACTTAGAAGTTTCAGGAGGAAGTTTGATGGAAAAGCATTATAACCGTCGCACGGTGGTAATAATATTAAGCGTTCTGCTGATTATCGGCGCCTTTTTTCTGGTGAAGTGGGTTATTCACGGAATCATGTATGTTTCAACCGATGATGCACAAGTAAAAGGCAACCTGGTTGGCGTAAGCAGCAAGGTGGCTGCACGGATAATTTACCTTGGTGTTGAAGAGGGAGATATGGTTAAAAAGGACCAGATAATTTCCCGCCTTGACGACCGCGATATAAAAGCTTCTCTTGATCAGGCCTCGGCGTCAGCCGAATCTGCCCGCATTGACGAAAACCGCTATGCTGAAGAGCTTGCTATTAGAGCCCGCGAAGCTTCAAATAAAGTAAGCATGGCTTCGGATACTGTGAGCTCTTCCCGCGATCGCCTGGATATTTCCCGGCAGGATCTGGCTATGGCGGAAGAGACCGATTTAGCGGATTTGAAGCGACAGGAGGCTTCCATGGCAGCGGCTAAGGCATCTTATGCACAGACTGTGGCGGAATATAATCAGGCAAGGAATGATGCCGCCCGCGCCGATAAGCTTTACAAGCAGGGTTACATATCACAGCAGCAGCAGGAACAGGCTAAAGTAAAATCTGTCACTGCGAAAGAAATGGCAAGAGCGGGACAGGAAAATATTATCCAGCAGGCAAGGCTTCTTGAGATGACAAAATCCCACCTTCGCGACATCAGCATAAAAAAAAGCCAGTATAAGTCAGCCGGGTTGTCGGC
>JAMDEM010000049.1:1047-24072 GCA_023486985.1 Bacillota bacterium | reverse complement strand
CACCGGGTGCAAGCCCTGAAGTTCTTCTAAAGCTCCAGTCTTCATATCCCAGGTCAATATTGAGCTTGCTGGCAGGGAAGGTATAGTTGAAGAAAGCTCCCCAATTCTCAACAACGCCCTTGGGTGATTCAGGAATACTGAGGCTGGTAGCGCCGGCGGCGCCCTGACCATAAAGTCTTGTAAATACGGGGTCAATGGTTCCGGGTGAAAGTCCGCTAAGCGGAGCTACAGCTAACACATTGGTATAGCCAATGGGGTTAAGCGCCTGGTTCTGATCCATGTGGCCATATCTCGCCGAGAATTTTCCATCTTTGCTTGGGAATCTGTATTCAGCCTTTATTCTATAACCGTTTCTGTTGTTGGGATAAACTTCACTGTCGTGAAGCTGGTAGAAGCCGGGTATATAGCTGAAGCTCGGGATTCTCCATGCAACGTTGCTGTAGTTGGTAGCACCAAGCTGGTTGACCGGTGCACCAAGAGTACCAGAATTAAGAATCTGAGGATACTGGAGAATGAACGGGTCGTATGTAGGGTCTACTGAAACATACTCAACGCCTATATCCAGGTTATCCTGTGCAAATGTCGCTGAAAGTCCGGCTCTCCATGCGTTTCCGTTAACGGCGAATCCGCTGTTAAGGTTAGGCTGGTACCTGGAGTTTCCATACTCGCCCACAAACTTCAACTTGTAAGGAACGTTGAAGAGGTAGTTGAGGGTGGCTCCCCATGTGGTCTCGCCCTGGGGTCCGATAGGACCATATGAGCCGTCGCCAATTGTTAATCCGTTTATCGGAATAACAGGTCTCTGGTTAAGAGGGACACCCGCATTGCCGGGTACTGTAGCACTTCCGGTAAATCCATAAGGAGTTATCCACTGGAATGGGTTAATGGGGTTAGGGAAGCCAACACCGATTAAACCTCTGTCAACAGTGTAATAAACTCCGCCGGGATTGAGAACTCCGCCAGCGGATGAATCGTTGGCAGCTCTCAGGAAGTTGAGCTTTAAGTTGCCGCCGGTAAACTCAAAGTTGAGGTTGGCACCGGCAGTCCATGTGTAATAAGGATTGCCTCCAAGTATGGGAGCCATTTCTCCATCAGGAAGCTTTGACCAGAAGAGCTCTACCTTCACCGGTACAATTATGTTGGTTGGGAAGGAGAGGTTGAAGCCAAAGAGGGGCAGGTACTTGGGGTCGTTGGCATTGGGGCTCAACTGACCGCCGAATACTATTCTGTCCATCTTGGTATCTTTGTATGAGCCGGCAATTATCTTGGCGCCGCTTGCATTGTGCATTGCCCAGAAATTGTCAACATTCATTCTGGTCCATGGCTGATTGTTATGACCCTGTATGCCGCCCAGACCCGGATTGCTCTGGAACGGATTGCTGAGGAAGTTGGCAGGAACTCCCCAGAACGCATCCACTAACTGGTCGCCAGCAGATACATATGCGGTGAAGTCTGCGCCTGCGCTTACATCCTCGGATACTCTTACCTTGATTCCAAGGTTTGCAAGAGTGGTCCAGCCGGTTCCGTTGGTGAGAGCAACGCCGTTCCTGTAATTGATTACAGGGAATTTGAGGGTTGCGCCGCCGTTAACGGTTCCAGCAGCCGGATCATTGATAAGGGTTGCCTGTTCCCATGCACCGGCAGGGGAAACAAAGCTGAACATAAACGGGTTGTAGTTTGCGCCGAATGAACCTACAGCTGCATCATAGTTCTGGATTACAGCACTGGTTGCACCGGGTACGCCTGAAGAAGTGTTGTTGAAACCGTAATTCTGGAAACCCTGGGTTGTAAAGATAGCATCCACGCTTCCGTAAAATGTTATCTTCTCAAGGTTCCATACTCTTTTATCTAATTTCGAAAGATTATCCTCAAGGTTGTTAACCCTTACTCCCAGAGCATCGAGTTCCTCTCTTAAGCTCTGGACGAGTCCTCTTATGGTCTCGAGATCTGCCTTGGTTGCATAGTTGGCAGCGTCAGCTTCCATCTTAGCAACTATTCTGGCAGCCACAGCAGCCATTTCATATCTGGTTGCGGCTCTGTCGCCCTTGTAGGTCCCGTCAGGATAACCCTCGACTATTCCTTTGGCAGCAAGTGCTGCTACGGCGTCTCTAGCCCATACATTTGCGGGAACGTCAGGAAACAAAGGTGCGCTGACGGCCGGGGCTATCCACATAAATACCATAGCGATAGCTACCAGTAACGAGAGTTTTCTCATGTTTTTACCTCCTTGATTTTTATCGGGCGAAATTTCCGGAGGTTTGAAATTGAGTTTCCTTAGTTTTCTTCCAATCTCTACTTTTCCGGGAACTTCCGTCCCTATATTACCATCTGCCGGCTTTTGCAGAGCTTCTAAGTTCTTCACCTCCTTCTTGCCCTTTATCAGCCTTGCAGCGATAACCCTTTTAAATATACAAAAGGAAAACCATCCTTTTGCTCCAAAATCTCTCTATCTTATTTGGAGTTTGCGAAGGTTCTCCGAAGCCCAAACCATACTTAGCTATTCGCTATTATACCAGAGAACCCTTCTTTTGTAAAGAAAATTTTTATTTTTTTTAAAAAAATTTCACAAATCAAAACTATTTTATATAGGTCTTATGAGCGCTTAGCACCTTTTCCAGAGCTTTGAGGAACCTTTCCGCCTGGGAAGGAGTGCCTATGGTAACCCTCAAAAAACCCGGCATGAAGGTGTTTGTACCGGCAAAGACTATCACGCCTTCCTTTAAAAGCTCATTAAACACCATCAAATCGTCAGTCTTGACATTAACAGCTATGAAATTAGCCTGTGTGGGAACATATTCCAGCCCCATCTCCTCGAATCTTTTGTACATGAGCGCCTTAACTTCATTATTATTTTCTATAGTCTTTAATCTGAATTCCTCATCCTTCAGGGCTGAAATTCCTGCCGTTTGGGCAAGGAGGCTTACCGTGAAAGGCATTCTTGCTCTTTCAATCATGTCTGAGACATCTTCGGTGGTTATGCCGTAGCCAAGCCTCAAACCTGCCAGTCCGTAAATCTTGGAGAAACTTCGTAATATTATCAGTTTTTTGCCTGTTTTCAAATAATCCAGAGGGTCACGGAAATTATCGGCAAAATCGATATAAGCCTCATCCAGGATGGTAATCAGGTGATCAGGCACATTTTTAAGATACTCATTAATTTCTTCATGCGATACCACAGTGCCCGTAGGGTTATTTGGGTTGCAGATAATAACCAGCTTGGTTCTTCCGGTAATTGCCTTCAGCATGGCGGGCAGGTCATGCACATAATTTTTCAGGGGCACTTCCACCAGGTTCCCGCCAGCCGCCCGGACCAGCTCATAAAACACCCTGAAAGAAGGCTTTCCAGCCACCACCTCATCTCCGCCGCCCACAAAAGTCTTGCAGATAAGCTCAAGAAGCTGCATGGAGCCGTTGCCAACAAAAATGTTTCCCGGCTTAAGGTTCCAGTGTCCGGCAAGAGCCGCCTTAAACCTTACATTGGCATCATCCGGGTAATAATTTAAGGAGTGAACATAATGCATGATTGTTTCAACTGCTTTGGGCGAGGGACCAAGGGGATTTTCGTTGGAGGCAAGTTTTATTACATCTTTTAAGCCAAGAAGCTTTTGAACTTCTTCAATGGGTTTACCGGCGATATATGCATTGCAGTCAAGAATATTGGGCTTTACAATCTTTTTTATATCCAAATAAAATTTCATCCTTTCACGATAAAATATTCATTATTGCCCACTTAACCTGTTCCCCAGGGAATTGTATTTGCAAAGCTTGCTTTGCCCTTTTTTCGCAGACCAAGGTCTGCCACTACATTATTCATTATATTAAGCCTTTTTTCTTCAATTTATTTAAGTTTTCCTGCTGTCAGCAATGCAATAAAATACAATCCGATGCAAACGGCAAAAACCGCCGTAAACCCAAAGTTTATAAGAAGCATTACGGCAAGAAGCGTTCCAATTACAGAAAAAGCGCCGTTTATCCCCCACATCCACGGAATACTGCCTTCGGAATGCTCCCGCAGGATTTTTATCCCCAGCGGCAGAGGCATGCCAAGAGCCATGGTAAGAGGCATAAGAACAAATATTGAAGCAAAAGCTCTTAATACAAATGAAGAATCCATAAGGGGCTTCATGATATAATCCATAACAAAAATCATTGTGCCGATAATAAGGACAGCTAAAAAGAGAATCCTTCTCAAGCGGCTAAGGGCGCTTCTTCCTGTTTCTTTTTGAGTTAGAAAACTCCCAAGTCCCCCGAAAACCATCATGGAGAAAAGAACTATTACAAAAGAATAAACCGGATGAACAAGATAAAGGGAAAACTTTTGCAGCAAAGCCACTTCAAGAATCATATAAGCAAGCCCGATAAGGGAGAAAAAAAGCAGGTTATACGGCGTATTTTTAACTTTGCCTGAAAAAGCAAGCGGAAGGAAAATAAATACTGCAGCAAACACAGTCATGGCTGCTAGAATCAAAAAAAGGAAAAAGTAAGCCGTGTTATACGATTCCCCCTTCAAAACATCGGAATTAAAGAAAGCAAGCGGCTTAAAAGTAAAAAAGAAATAAGGCTTATTGTCTGTAGGCGGTTCAAGATTAAAATCCCCGCCTTTATAAAGTTCAGCCGCATTGCCGGAGGAAAACACTTTTTTAATCAGAGGAAAATTGCTTGATTTGCCGGGCAGATAAATTTCGTAAAATCCATATTTTTTTGCGAAGCCTGAAATAAAAGCCTTTTCCCTCCCTGAGAAAGGGAACTTTTTATATAAAACATTGACAAAGTCCTCATCAAGCGATTTTGACCGCAAGCCGAGAACCGCAATTCTGGATGCGGTATCGCCGATGCCTAAATCTCCGGATGAAGCTGAAAAAAGCAGAATCATTCTTGCCGTCCTCGAAAGATTGCGGCTGTCCCATAAGGCAACATTAATCATGCCGTTATCCGTTAACCTGGAAAGATATTCTTTGAAAGCTTCGCGTGTATAAAGATAGTTCTCTGTAAGGCTCATGGCGCCTGATGCCGTAGCCGCCCATGTTTCCACCGAATTTGCCATTATAAGGTCATATTTCCCCCCGTTTCTTCTTAAAAAGCTTCTCCCTTCATCCACAAAAATATTCACTCCTGGAAGTTTGTATATTCCTCCCGAGTAACCAATATATTTATCCTGCATCACATCATTTACTATTAACGGGTTTATCTCAATTCCTGTAATGTCCCGCCAGCCTGCCGTCAAAGCTGAGAGCACATCCCTTCCCCCGCCGGGACCGATAATTGCCGCCCTCCCGTCAGCTTTCAAGTTATAAGGAAGGGAATTTACCTCAGCCATCAGGTATCTTACTTTGCTGTAATCTCCATTAAATCCAACTATGGGAGCATAAGCAAAATTATCAATAAGAATCACTTTCTGGTCCAGATGCAGGTCCGGATTTTCTTTAAGATAAAGGGGACTCAGTCCCCTGTCCCACTGGTACTTTCCTGCAACAGCCACATAAGAAAAACTGTTCCACTTCCTGAATTCCACCGGATTATCAACCGACTTTGCCGAACCAGGCTGGAAATATGAAGATGTGCCGTTAATTATCATAAGAGCGAGAGTCCCGGCAAAAAGCAAAACCGAGAAAATTATTCTTGCATTTTTTTTCTCCAGGAACAAAAAAGAGGCGGCGGCGGAAAGTAAGCTTACTGCAGTTATTGAGCCTGAACCTCCGGAAATCTGCAGGATGACAACCGATAAGATGCATCCAAGCCCTGAGCCTAGAAAACTTGAACCATAAACTTTGCCGATTTCCTTTGAATAATGGGTAAGGATAAGAGAGACGGCAAAGCCGCTGAAGAGAAAGGGAAGAAAAGATACAAGCGCTGTCATAAAAAAGCCGCTTATGAAAGGAAGGCTCAGGAACCTGAACTGAATTTCAAGAGGAAGGTTTATTTCTTTTATGATAATCAATTCTGCCGCTGACGAGATAGAAAAAAGAATAGAAAACTGATAAAGCCGGGAGTTTATTTTTTCTTTCCTGAATATCCCCGGGAAAAGGTATATAAAAACGCCGGAGGAAGAAATCCCCAGAAGAGCGATAGACAGCACGGAAAACGCCGTATAATAAAAAAACAAAACCGAAAAAACCCTTGTGAGGGTTATTTCCAGAAGAAGAAGGGCACAGCTGACAACAAATACAGCTAAAATAATCCTTTTGTTATCCGACATCAAGCCTCCCGTTTATAATCTTTTACACCAGGGAGGCTCTGTCCTTCAAAACTACAGAAATCTCCAGGAGAGCTTTCGAAGCTTCTGGTTGGTTGTCATCTGATTAAGAGCTTGAAGATATACGGGGCAGTAAATAAAATTAGCTCCGCCGGTAACTTCAACTTCAGTAGTGGTATTGCCGTTTGCAATAGCCATTCCTATAAGCTTTGCTCCGCCTTTTGCTAAGATATTCCCGTGAGAATATAAAATACCCTGGACAAAGGCACCTCCCGATAAACTAATATCACCCTGGCTGTAAATGGCAACCCCGGTTGTATTGGAAGCGTTAAAATTTACCGCTCCCTTTATTGTAGTTGTATTCCCTGTTCCGCATACAAAGATACCGCCCGTGGAATTTGAAGACCCGTTTCCTATGCCTCCGTTAACAGCAAGATTTCCGTTAACATAAATCTTGCTGTTAACAAGATTTAAGCCGCCTGAAACGCTAAGGTCGCCGTTTACGCTTAATGTCACATTATCAAGAACAAGACCGCCGGTAATTGACAAACTACCGTTTGAATAAATCTCGGTTTTGCCTGCAATCTGAGGAAAAGACAAAGAGGAATAACTGCCCGAAGTAACAGCCTGGTAAGTTGAATCTGCAGAAGGGGGTGTATAAAAAGTCCATGTTATATTTGGAATTGGAAGCGTGCCTGGTTGCAACGGAAGGGAAGCAGGATTTACTATTCCGGGAGTGGTTACAGTGCCTGTAATTGTATAGTTTGATCCTATATTGACGGAATTGCCTGTTCCATTTGCAAGCAGATTTCCCTGCAAATCTCCTGTGGAACTGCCGGTTAAAATATCATTTGCAACTGAAAGAGTGGTGGCACCTGTTATTGTAAGCCCTCCGGCTGAATTAAAAGTGCCCGATGTGGCAACCGCCTGGTCCCATCTGTTTGTGTACATCGCTCCTATGGTAATATCCCTTGTGCCCTGGTACCCGTTTGCCCTTGCCTGGACTATAATATCAAGGCTATAAGGCGGCACAATGCTTCCATCGGGTCTGGTATAAGGAGAACCGCTGCCAAGATTATTGACCGATATTAAACTAAAAGGTGTAAAAGTCGAACTAAAGCTTCCCCAGTATCTTCCGCCTGAAGTAGGCAGAACTTCGCTGAAGTCTTCTGCGGCTGTTCCATAAGAAATATTTGATTCCACCGTGTTTCTTATCTTTTCAATTCCTGCTTCCGCCACCTGAATGGCTGAAGCACTGTTGCTGGCGGACTTTGCCATATGCAGGTTCTGCACTCCCAGGACTCCTATTGCTATCCCGATAATAAGAAGGATAGAAAGAAGCAGCAAGGATACAGCAAGAGCAATACCCCTTTTTGCTTTTACTACCGGTAAAGTGCGCATAAATATCCCCGCCTTTCAGTTTCTTACACTTAAAAGAAGCTGAGTATTTATAATATTAAGGCTGCCGGATTTCACATCCTGCAGAACAACTTTTATACAAACAGGATTGAAAGCTTTGTTATAGTCTGTAGTCTGAGCCGGGTCCCCGCTTGAAACATCGAAGCTGGAAATACTTCTTGCCACTATCTCGGCTTGAAGACTTGTATTCCCCTGAAACCAGCCTGTATCATAACCGCACTGAACCGGATTTGCATTAGGATTCATACTGGCGGGAACATACTCTTTTCTGAAAATAGCCAGGGACTGGGAATCATTAGGGTCCGTACCGGCATAATAGCAAACATACTTATACCAGCGGCATCTTCCCGTGGCGGTATTATAATCAAAAGAATTATTATTGGAAGGGTTCCTGGGGGAAATAAAAACAACACCCCGGGGAATAATTTGACTTGAGGTTGAATTCGGATAAAAAGTGATTCCGTTAAGATCCGATTCCATCAGTTCCCTCTGAAGTCTAAAAGGTGCCATCTGAACCCCCTGCTGAACTTCAATCATAGATCTAGCGGAGGTGTAATATTTCACGCCGGCAGTAAAGATTAAATAAACTCCTCCGAAAATAACAAAAAAAATCGTTGCATACACGAGAAGCTCAATAAGTGAAGATGCTGATAACCTTTTTTTACGCATAATAAATCAGCTCCGGTTACTGCTGGCGCGATATATAAGTTTCAAACTGCAAACATTTCCACCTGCTCATATCGTTTCCGTTAAAAGCTCCCTCCTGCCAAAAAACCTGAACTACCACATCCTTCAAGGTGTTGCCGGGATTTGAAGTAACATTTACCTGTTTGTAAAAAAGTGTGCTTACAGGAACTCCATTTACCGTGTTTGAATAATTGACCGGCGTCTGCGCCTGATTTGCAATTGAATCGTAGTCAACAAATTTTATCTTTTCAAGCTGGGATTGAGCCAGATGAGTGGCTAAAATCATATTTTTACTGCCCGTAATTCCTGTGAAGCTTGTAGGGAACATACCCAGGACACATATAAATCCCACCGCAAGAATTGCCATGGCAAAACAAAGCTCTATCAAAGAAAAACCTTTTTTGCTTTTGTTTCGGGGAGCAGTCATGAATTCACCTTCCTGATTAAAACCTGCTTATTCATTATATGCTTTATAATTAAATTGCAATATAGGTCAAAAGAACGACAAAAAAAGGCTGAATGGAACTAATTCCTGAAGGACAAAAGAGCAGTAAAATAAGCGGTTATATAAAGAAGCAGGGCTGAAATTATAGTAAACCAGAAACCCATGCCTATGGCAACAAAGATAGTGATAACGCTTCCCACAACTGATGCACAGCCGTTAACCCCCCATGCCCAGGGGACAAGAAAATCTGATTCCTTCTGGAGAGCTTCGATGCCGAGAGGGAAAAACATTCCCATAACCAATCCTGCCGGGAAAAGAAGAACTGCAGAAATAAGAGCCCGCACGGCAAGCGGCAGATAAAGAGTCTGGCTAAAAATAGCCGGCAGGAAAAACTTAAGAAATATTATGTAAAAAGCAAGGATTAAAACTGCAAAAGTAAGCCTGGATTTTAAAGGCTTTTTAATTGCCCCGCTTAAAAAGCTTCCCATTGCTGAAGAAGTTATAAGAGAAAAAAGAACTATAGAAAGGGAATATCCCGGTTTTGCCAGGTAAAGAATGAACTTCTCCATAAAAGACACTTCCAGTATCATATAGCCGAAACCAAGAAAGCAAAAATATAATCCCCATAAAAACATCCTGCCTCCACCTCTCTCCCCGGGAAGCTTGACTTTCAAAGGCAGGACAATGAAAATTATTGAAAAAATAAAGGCTGAAATGATTATTACAAAAAGTATGGCAAAGACTGGAGGAATGGGAGCCAATCCCTGCATCCAGTTTGAAATATACACAGGCAGGAGGTCAAACCTTTTATCAAGATAGAAAAAGGGCCTGTCATCGGTAGGAGCGGATATATCCAGAGGCGATTCAGCCACAGCAATTCTGTATGTCTGAGTGTCAAGGAGGGAAGAATAATAATTATTCATGCCGGGAAGATAAAGCATTTGAAACTGCCTTTCCCTGGCAAACTTTTCTATAAAAGCCTTTTCAGAAGCGGTAAACTTCCCTTTTTTCAGCATAATATTAACCAGATTGCCGCTCTTTATTATGGCAGTACAATCCTTAAGATTCTTTATTCCTGTTTTTTCGAGTGCCTCAAGAGCGGTAACGCATATCCTTGAAATCTGCAGTGAATTTACATATTCCCATCTTGAAATGCTTAAAATTCCGTTTTCCTTCAGGTGCCGCCAGTAATCAAGAATTGCTTCCCCTGTATAAAGATAATTTTCCGTAAGAGAGTAAGCGCCGGAATAAGTAGCCGCCCAGCTGTCAACCAGAGGAAGCTGAATAATATCAAAAGAGTCCCCGGTCTTTTTTATATAATTTCTTCCTTCAGCCGTCACCAGCCTTATTTTTGGGTTTTCAAAAAGCCTTCCCGCAAAGGCGGCATATTTTTCTTTATCAAGATAGCAGATAATGGGGTTAATCTCCACAGCGGTTATCTTTTCTTCCCTGTTCTTTAAAGCCGTAAGAACGTCTATACCGCCGCCTGAGCCTATTATAAGGCTGTCTGGACCCTTTTTTAACTGGTGAACAAGAGACGAGGGAGTAAAATCAAGAAAGGAAATTTTATCTAAAGCGCCGTCAAAATTAACAATTGAAGTAAAACCGTCTCCATCAATTGTTATGCCGATTTGAGGCGGAATATTTCCCTTGAAAGCCGGAGAAAGACCCCAGGCGGTGGGCGGGACAGGGGAAAAGGCATCCACCCTTGAAAAAGAGTTCCATCCGGTAAAATTAACCTTTGCCGGATTATCAAGATGAGTATAATGATATAAAGCTTTGCCTTCCGGAAGTTCAAGGGGAAAGAGTTTTTCAGAAACCGGCATGATAATAAGGAAGCTTCCAAGAATAAGGCTTAATACCGGAAAAAGACGCATCCCCTCTCCGGAACGGTAAGCAAGAAGCATAGAAGCTAGCAAGCCAAGAATGGATGAGATTATTACAACAGCCTGGGCACCCATTAAAGATAACACCAGGGCAGATAAAATACAGCCAAAACCTGTACCGGCAAGATCCCAGAAATAAACTTTATGGACATTTGCGGAGAACTTCCATATGGCGCATGAAAGAACAAGTCCCCCGATAAAAAACGGGATGCATAAAATCAAATAAAAAAGAGCAATCTTGAGTATATTTAAAGGACCGGCGGAGGAAGTAAATTCAGGATGAATTCTTACCAGTAAAAAAAAGCCCGTCAAATTTGCAATGGAGAATAACAGGGAAAGCCTTGAAAGGAGCATGTAAATTTCACGCCTGAAAAATTCCTGAAAGGCAAAAATAAAGGCACCGCTTGCACCCAGCCCAAGCATCGCAACACTGATGGAAAGAAAGCCAAAATGATACCAGAGGGTTATGGAAAAAATCCTGGTAAGCCCTATTTCAAGCACCAGAATTGCCATGGCAATAAAAAAAACTCCGATATAGAGATTCTTTCTGGCTTCCATTAATGATTAAAAAACTTGAAAATAATATTGGGCCAGTTTAAATAAAAGTTAATAATTTCCTTCCCTCCAAAAAGAGAAATAACGGAAGCCATTGCCATAAATGTTCCAAAGGGGAGAAAATCCTTGCCCTTTTTCCGCCTTAAAAAAATGAGAGGCACGGCAAAGAAAACACCTAGGAAAAAGGAAAGGAAGATTGCAACTAAAGCTTTCTGCCAGCCAAGAAAAGCACCTATCATTACAGCAAGCTTTATATCTCCCCAGCCCATGGCTTCCTGGCGGGCAAGTCTTGAGCCTATATACCTTATAATATAAAAAATACAAAAACCCATGATTCCGCCGGTAATAGAATAAGAAAATTTTAACATAATCGCCGATTTTATTCCCGGAAAAAAAAATGACGGGCTCACTGCCTCCAGATATTCCAGAGGCAGGAAAAAGCTTCCCAGAAGCCCGAGAATTGCTCCCGGAAGGGTAATGATATCAGGAATTATCCAGCAGTCCATATCAATAAAAAACACGATGATAAGAAGGCAGGCAAAGATATAATAGAAGATAAAACTAAAATTCAGCCCGCCAAAGTAATAATAAAGAACTGCGCAGAGTGTGCCTGAAAGAAGCTCTACAAAGAAATACCTTGCAGGGATAACTCTGTGACAGTAAAAGCACTTTCCCATAAGCACGATGTAACTAATCAAAGGCACATTCTGCCACCATTTTATCGGTGTGCCGCAATGGGGACAGGAAGAACCGGGGAAAACTATTGATCTTTCATAAGGCAGTCTGTAAATGCAGACGTTTATAAAACTGCCTATCAATATTCCATATATGAAAACGAAAAAATATATAAAAGACTGGTAATTTTCTTCCATCATGCTCCTGATTCTAAGGCTTCAACCTTATAGTATCCATTGAAGCTGTAATTTGAGGAAAATTCTGGAAAACCTGGTCAGGGAAGGATAAATAATGAAGACCCTGGCAAAAAATAGTATAGTTGTCATTACCTGAAGTTACGGAATATCCGTAAATAGAGTCATTACTGGGACACTTCGGAACTCTGTTTATATATCCCCCGGCTGAAAGAATACCTGGAATATCACCGCCTGAGGGAAGGGGGTATCTGTGGTCATTAGCAGTGGCGTACTCCTGAAGAGCTGAAGCCAGAGCTCTTTCATTATACATGCATGAACTTAACTGTGCCCTCCATTTGATTTTTACCATAAACGGAAGTGTTATAGCGGCAAGAATGCCGATAATGCAGATTACCACCATAAGTTCAATCAGGGTGAAACCCCCTGTCCTTCTTATTACGGGCATCTCAAACCTCCAAGTAATGTAATTCAACAAACGCCGGCTCTTACCTTTATTCTTTTCCGTTTCTTTCATTTAAGCTTTTCTTCTGTTTCCTTCATCTTCTGCTTTGCAACATAGTTTTCAGGAACAAGCTCAATGGCTTTACGGAACTGTTTGAGTGCATCAGTGTACCTTTTACTCTCAAGATAAAGCATGCCGAGAGCCGTATAGGTTCTTGTTTCGTAAGGATACAAACTGATTGATTTTATAAATTCTTCTTCCGCTTTCTTCTTATCGCCTGAAGATTGCAGGGTCAGGGCATATTCATAGTGAAATAGCGGGCTGTAAGGATTAAGCCTCAGGGCTTCTTTATGGCAGTCAACAGCCTCTTTCCATTGCCCTGTTCCAAATATTCCCGACTTTTCAGCATATAGCACAGCAATGCGCTCCCACGTATATGAATCAGCAGGATTTAGTTGTGCCGCCCGAAGATGTGTCCTCAACGCCTCGTCAAAAACTTCCTTTCTCGGAGGCAATAAACTTCTTGCCGCGGCATCAAGCATATTGCCTTTCTCGCCAATATATTTAACATTATCATGTGACAATTTTAAAGCCGACTCAAATTCTTCCAGAGATTCGCGCCACATTTTTTGGTCCTTGTAAAACAGCGCTCTGTCCATATGGGAATCTGCAATAACTTCTGTTACCTGAAACCAGATAAACAAAAGGGCTGATAAAATTGAAACCACCGCTAAAACATTCTTAATTATAGCACTTTTTGAGCTTTCTTCAGGCTGTCTCTCTTCATAAACCGGGGACGCAGAATATATGCTTATTGCGCCTATTAAAAACCACATAACTGCATAAGTTGGAGTAGTCGGACTTACAAAAAAATGATTTATCAGGAAAGCGGCAAAAGAGGCAATAAGCCCGGCAAAAATTATTCTTTCCCCATTTAAGGAAACTTTACTTGATTTTACTCCTCTGACAAAAACGGAACCAACAACCCAGAGAAAAGCGATAAGGCCGGGTATCCCTGTCGAGACGCCAACGTCAAGAAATTCATTGTGAGGGTGGCCGGGGACTTTAAATTTTCCTCTTAAAAACATCGGTTCGTTATACCTGTATTTGGGGAATACGTAATCAAAAGTTCCCGGACCTGAGCCCGAATAAGGATAATCACCCATTGCTTTTAAAGCTGAACCCCATAAATAAAGCCTGGCAGCGTTATTTATTTCCGTTGTTGAGAAGATGTCTTTCAATCGCCCGGAAACGCTTAATTCACGGGCAGCAGCTATTTCTTCCCTGTTAACGTATTGATTATTCAGGAGAATGCTTTGGCTTTCAGTTGACTTCCGGGCAAATGCTCTTTCTTCCATGTTAAAAATGAAAAAAGCTGCAAGGATAATTGTAAAAAAGAGCGCTATTCTCCGCCAGTTCAGTTTTAGGTTGCTTACTCCGATAAATAAAATAAGCAATAGTATTCCTGCGGCAGAAGCAATCCAGCATGCCCTTGAATAGGTTGAAAGAGCTGTTATGGCAAATAAAAAGCCTGCAATAAGATAAAATATTGACTTTACGCTTTTATTAGAAGCAAGAAGGAGGGCAAAAAGCAGGGGAAATAAGGTTGAAATATACCCCCCGAGAAAATCCGGGTTGCCAAGAGTTGAAAAAGCACGCCTTCCCATTAATGCTTTTTGAACCCATTCAACAAAATCTATCCCGAAATGCTGCATTATGCCGTATATGCTGACAGGCAGTGCGCCTGCAACAATCCACACAACGGCATTTCTTGTCATCTCTTTTGAAAACTGCTGTACAACTAAAAAAAACAAAATTAAAAAAGTGACAAAATCAAAAAGATAAGAAAGGCTGATAAGGATACTTATTGATCTTGCCACAGATAAAATAAATAATAATGCAAAAACTACAATTGGCAGATAAAATGGGCTGCCGGCAAATCTAACCGCCCCCCTTTTTATCATGCTGAATATCCAAAAAAGGACGGCAAAAATAACCAGAATCCTTAAAACTGCTGATTTGATAAGAACAAAATTATCTGCCAGGTAGGTCTTTTCAATCCAGGCTGGGACTTTTACCCATGGTGCAAAATGAGGGCTGAATATTACCGGAACCAGGATAAAGACTAAAACTATGCATATATACGATGCTTTGGTAAAACTTTTTTCACTTGGCTGCTTCATTTTTCAACTATATTCTTTCAAAAGGCATGCCTATTCCTTTAATTAATAAAAAAAGGGAGGAACAATGTTCCTCCCTTTTTTGTAAATACTTACAGCTTACTTGGGTACCAAGCCTTCCTGAGATGAATACATCGGGTAATTGGCTCTTATACCAGCTATTCTTGTGTGATTAGACCCTGTACAATTTGCCGTAAAAATATCAGGATTCTGCTGCGTTACATAAGTATACGCTACATTTCCTGAAGGGCAGCTGGGAATATTAGCCATATAATTGGGAGTAAGACCGGTCAGGGCAGCAGGATAATGTCCTGTATTATCAGTTGAATACATTTCCAGGGAAGTCGCCACGTTTCTCAAGTTGCTCTGGCAGGCTGTCCACTGGCTCTGCGCTCTTGCCTGAATAAAGTTAGGAACAAGAATAGCAGCCAGAATGGCAATAATCGCAATAACAATCATAAGTTCGATTAACGTAAATCCTTTTCTATTTCTGAATAATCTCATCATTTAATTTCACCTCCTTTCTTACAACTTCCATTATACCACATTATTCCAAATTTTAGACGCAAATTTATAATAAATTTTTAAAAATTTAAGTGAAGATTCAGAGGGATTGTTAAAAAAAAGAGGAAGGAACCAATTTCCATCCTCTTTTTGTAAATACCTGCAGATCACTTTGGTACCAAACCAGCCTGGGAAGAATACATAGGATAATTGGCTCTTATACCAGCTATTCGTACGTGATTAGACCCTGTACAATTTGTCGTAAAAACATCAGGATTCTGCTGCGTTACATAAGTATACGCTACATTACCTGAAGGACAAACTGGAATATTAGCCATATAATTGGGGGTTAGACCAGCCAGAGTAGCAGGATAATGTCCTAAATTATCAGTTGAATACATTTCCAGGGAAGTCGCCACGTTTCTCAAGTTACTCTGGCAGGCTGTCCACATACTCTGCGCCTTTGCCTGGATAAAATTCGGAACTAAAATAGAAGCCAGGATAGCAATAATAGCAATGACAATCATAAGTTCGATTAATGTGAATCCTTTTTTTGAACAGTTCTTCATATGTTGCTTCAACCTCCTTTCTCTTCTAATTCTAGCATATATTCTACCCCATATAAAGTCTATTCTGACACAAATTAAAATATTTTTTAAAAAAACCAGGGGGAATCTCCATAATCTTGAAAAATAGGTTCATCTTTTCATTTTCACAAGCCAAACATATATATCGCCTGTTGCCTCGGAGGTTTCAAATTTTACCGATTTTCTTATAATAACTTCGCCATTTTCAACCAGCCACTTCCCTATTTTTTTTTCAGGGTCATAAAGAAAACTCTGGCTTGTGATGAACCATATTCTTTTATTATTTCCTGCTATCTTCTTAAGAAAAGCCTCATCAATGCCTGTGAGACCGAACTGCTCTAAACCCCCGTCTTTAAAATAGTCATGTTTATAATCTATTTTAAAAACTTTTTTTTCCGTAAATTGTATCTTCGCAGCCCTGCCTTTATAATAAAAGTTGAAAGGAAGCTGGCAGTACGGTGGATTAAATAAAATTGCATCCCCGGGCTGAGAACTTTTTTCAATATACATTGCGCAGCTTCTCCAGTCCTGCCTCCAAAATATTGGATCAGTGTTATAGTTATAAAAGGAAATGCCGTTGAAAATAAAAAAAGCCGATACTGCCAGAATAGCGGGAATTTTCTCCTTCCCTGCTGCCATTAATGAAACTCCTGAGCCGATGATAATGCATAAAGCAGGAGATAGAAAAAAAAGATACCTTTCCGAATATATGTGCAAGTGCGTGAAGACGGCAATTCCAAACGATAAAACAAGCGGAATAAGCACGTATGTGGAAAGAAGGTAAAAATTTCCTTTATCTCCTTTTATTAACATAAAATAAAAACCTGCTCCAAGAAGAAAAAGAAAAACCAGCTCTGCAGCTCTTAAAACAAGAATTCCCGGATACCCATTCCCGATGAAAGCACCAAGCCCTGAAAAAATCTTTAAAGTATTCCCAAGAACATGAATATTTGGAGAAGGCATAAGGCTTCCTATCCCCCCCCTTGCCTGGCCCATCATAAAGAAAAGCCAGGGCGAAAAAAGCATAATTGAACAAAGCCATGAAACTGCAATAATCCTTTTACGTGGTAACCCTGCGGCAATAAATGCAATTGCCTGGGAAAGTAGCACAAAAAAACCGAAATAATGAGTATAAAGAGAAAGAGTTATAAAAAATGTATATCCTATTGCATCAGTTTTCTTTCCCTCCTTTAAAAGCCTTGCAAAAAAATAGAAAGAAAGGATGACAAAAGCAGAAAAAGGCGCGTACATCCTTGCCTCGGTCCCGGAATAAAAAGCCATGAAGTTAAGGGAGTAAAGAAATGAAGAAATAAGGGCGGCTCTGCGGTCAAAAAGATAGGCGGCAAGAAGATATAAGCCGGTTAAAGTTAAAAAGCCAAAAAAAACTGAAGGCAATCTCATTAAAAATTCAGATGAACCGAGTTTAAGCCAAAAATGGAGAAAGAAAAAATAGAAAGGAGGATGAGGTTCGCCTTTAATAACTTCAAGAATTTTCCCGGGAGTTTCCGAAGAAGTCCAGTATGAAAAAGCCTCATCAAACCAGATAGAAGGAGTTCCCAGGTGATGAAGCCAGACAAGTAAAAAAAGAAAAACAGCCAAAAGCAATAAAAATCTACCATAGTTCACGAGTTAGAACCTCTTTTAATTTTGAAATCGACTTTTGCATCATCCTTGAAACTTTCTTCTGTGAAATACCCAGGTTAACTGCTATCTGGGTCTGGGTTAAATCCTTATAGAAAAAAAGATAGATAATCTTTTGCTCAATATCTTTAAGCCTCTCCACTGCCTGCATCAGAGCTATTTTATCCTCAATGGGAATCTTAAAGCTTTCATAGTATAAGCTTTTAATCTTTTTTAAGGCAGATGATTCCTCTTCATTATCCAGAGATTCTTCCCTTAAAGTGCTTCTTAATTTAAGGACTGCTATTACGCCTTCCCTGTCTATATTAAGATCTTTTGATATTTCTTCCAGGTCGGGAAGCTTCTGGTTTTTTTGCAGATAATTTTCTATGTACTTGCCCACTCTTCTGTTAATGGAAGAAAGCCAGCGCGGAATTTTTATACTGCCGACACTGTCTCTTATATAGTGTCTTACCTCTCCAAAAACACAATGGGTGGCATAAGTGCTAAACTTCACGCCTTTGTCAGGGTCAAAGGAATCTACTGCCTTAATAAGACCCACGTACCCTACCTGAATAAGGTCTTCCTGAAGGTCTTTAATCCCCATGAACTTTTTAACAATAGGATTGACAAGATGAAGATTGAGGCATATCAACCTGTCCCTCAGGGACAGATCGGCTGTCTTCTTATATTGGCGCAATATTTCTTCATTTGATTCATGGGAGTTATTTTTTCCCATTTCACGATAATTTTTCATACTGCGCCCCTTTAATAAAAAAAATAAGCTACCGGGGCAAAGCCCATGGTAACCTCAGGCTTCGCCTTCGGCAAGCTTGTTTTCTCACGTTATTTCATGGACGCACCCTGTGATTTTAATAGCTCAAAAATAAAAGGACTCAAGTGATTAAAACCTGATTCCAATAAAAGAAAAACTCTTAACCGGAGGCTGGCAAATCAGCCTCCGGATTTTTTATCTTATAAAGTTCTAGCCCGTTAAACAAACTGACTTAAAGCCTTTTAGTGTCCCATCTGACCGATAAGCTGATAAAGAGGCAGAAACACTGATATAACAATGAATCCCACAATGGCGCCCATTCCCACAATCATTATAGGTTCAAGCATTGAAGTCAGAGATGCAAGCAGGTATTCAACTTCGGTATCATAAAAATCGGAAATCTTGGAAAGCATGGCATCCAGGTTTCCTGTTTCCTCGCCCACCGCCACCATCTGGGTAACCATGGGAGGAAACATGCCGCTTGATCCCAGAGGCGTTGCAATGCTTTCACCTTCTCTGATACTTTCCCTTATCTTTGCCACCGTCATCGAAATAACCTCGTTACCCGATGCCTTACCCACTATTTCGAGAGCCTGCATAATCGGAACACCGCTGGAAAGAAGCGTGCCAAGGGTTCTGCAGAACCTTGAAATTGCCACCTTTTTATTAAGCAAGCCGAAGACGGGCACATTAAGTTTCATCAGGTCATACTGTTTCTTTCCAAACGGAGTTTGGATATACCTGGAAATTCCGATGCTGACGATGATAATAAGACCTAATATAGGAAAAACATACAAATTAAGTTAACTTTAAAGCGGGCTTTTGTACTGCCTTGGTGATGCCGATGAGTATCTTGGTAGGCAGGGGTAGTTCCAGATTCATGCCTTCGAAAAGATTAACAAAGGTAGGCAAAATATATGTTACAAGGAATCCCACTATACCAAGTGCCATGACCAGGATTACCACCGGGTAAGTCAAAGCCGCTTTTACCTTTTTCTTGAGACTGAAGTCTTTTTCCATGAAGTTTGCAAGCCGGTCCAGAACCTCGTCAAGCACACCGCCCATCTCACCTGCTTTCACCATGCTTGTATACAAGGTAGAAAAAACAGTGGGATGCTTGGCAAGAGCATTGGAAAGAGGAGAGCCGCCCTCCACATCCTTTCTCACCTGAACCAGGGTCTGCTGAAGCTTTTTGTCTTCAGTCTGTTCGGAAAGAATATCAAGACACCGGACCATGGCAAGGCCTGCGTTAATCATGGTTGCAAACTGACGGCTGAAAACGGTTAACGCCTGTTCATTAACCTTTTTAAACTTCTGAGCCCAGGCAAAAAGATCAGTCTGCCCGACATTTAAACTTTTTTCCTTTATGTTTATAACCGTGCACTTTTGCTCCTGGAGCTTTTGAGTTGCTGCTTTTAAATTTGGTGCTTCAATGCTGTCTTTTATAAGCTGGCCAGTGACATTTCTAGCTTCGTAAACAAATATGGGCATTGAACCTTGACCTCCCCTTAAATTTTTGTAAGGTTACCCACAATAAGTATTGCCAACGGAATCAACCACCACCACATTCATTCTCACCTCCCCGCTTTAAAGTTAACTTAATTTGCTATCGGAATACCCCGCAGCCTGCTGCAGGGTCGTTTATATCTTTCGAGTTCCGCTTTCAATCATCCTTCTTAGATCTTCAGGGTGCATGGTGTGACTTACAGCGTCTTCATAAGATACCTGTTTGCTGGAATAAAGGTCCATCAGGCACTGCTCCATTGTCTGCATTCCATGTTTCAAACCTGTCTGGAGGGCATTGTAAATTTGATGAGTTTTGCCTTCTCTGATAAGATTCCTGATTGCCGAGGTGGCAATCATAACTTCAACCCCCGGGACTCTTCCCACTCCTGAGGAATGAGGAATCAACTGCTGTGAAAAAACAGCCTCCAGCACGCCGGCAAGCTGAATCCTTATCTGCTGCTGCTGATGAGAAGGAAAAACATCGATTATTCTGTCAACCGTCTGGGCGGCATCCGCTGTATGAAGAGTGGAAAACACAAGGTGGCCTGTTTCTGCTGCCGTGAGCGTTCCGGCTATTGTTTCCAGATCCCTCATTTCTCCAACAAGGATAACGTCGGGGTCTTCTCTTAAAACAGCTCTCAGAGCATTTCCCCAGCTTAATGTATCCTGCCCCAACTCTCTTTGATTAACCATTGACTTTTTGTGGGGGTGAACATACTCAATGGGATCTTCAATTGTAATCATATGGCTGGAGCGCTCGCTGTTAATCATGTCAAGCATGCAGGCAAGTGTAGTGGATTTTCCCATTCCCGTCGCCCCGGTAACAAGAACAAGCCCGTGGGGCCGCTTTACAATATCCTCAAGACTCTGGGGCAGATGAAGTTCCTGTCTGGTAGGAATAGAACTTGGAATAGCCCTTAATGCAGCACCAACTACTCCCCTCTGCCTGAAAACATTAACCCTGAATCTTCCAAAACCTCTCACCCCGTGCGAGCAGTCAAGCTCCCATGTTTTTTCAAATTTTTCCTTCTGCTTGTCGTTGAGAATTGAATATATAAGTTTTTTCGTGTCATCCGGCATAAGCCTGGGAAATTCTGTGGGCGACAGCTTTCCGCTTACTCTGAGCATCGGAGGGAGGCCGACTGTAAGGTGAAGATCTGAAGATCCCCTTTCCACAGTCACCCTTAATAAATCATCCATGGTGAATCGCATTGGTTCAGCTACTGCCATTAATTCCCCTCCGGATCCAATTTAAATAAACTAACAAGCCTCAGTATTCCATGGGAAATCCGCCAAAACCTTCCGCCGCGGATTATACTTCGCCTTCTATATATACAACTCTCAGGCATTCCTCAATTGTGGTCATACCTTCCAAAACTTTTCTCATGCCGTCGTCCTGCATGGTTTTCATGCCTTCTTCAATTGCTGCCTGCCTGATTTCGGCTGATGAAGCTCTCTGAAGAGTGAGGCTTCTTATCCGGTCAGTTACCGGAAGAAGCTCAAATATCCCGGTTCTTCCCTTGTAACCGGTCATCTTGCAGAAGTCGCAGCCGCGGCCCCTGTAAAGACTAACTTCCGAATCGGTATAAGCTGAAAGTCCGAATTTTCTTACTGATTCAGGAGGAGGAGTATAAGATTCCCTGCAGTTGGGACATATTGTCCTTGCAAGTCTCTGCGCCAATATTCCTATAACTGAAGATGCTACAAGAAACGGCTCCATTCCCATTTCCACCAGTCGGCTCATTGCGCCTGCCGCATCATTGGTATGAAGGGTGCTGAGCACAAGGTGACCTGTAAGTGCTGCTTCGATGGCAATTCTTGCTGTTTCAGGGTCTCTTACCTCTCCCACCATTATGATGTCGGGGTCCTGCCTAAGGAAGCACCTGAGTGCGTTTGCAAAGGTCAAGCCGGCTTTTTCATTAACCTGCACCTGATTTACGCCGGGAAGCTGATATTCAACAGGATCTTCCACCGTCAAAATATTTTTATCACCTGAATTGAGTTTGTTAAGACATGAATAAAGAGTAGTGGATTTTCCCGAACCGGTAGGTCCGGTTACCAGAAGCATCCCGTAAGGCTTTTCCACAATGCTTTCAAAAGGCACCTGGGTGTCAGGCAGGAAGCCAAGCTTGTTTAAGCCAAGCATAACGGAGCTCTTATCCAGGATTCTCATAACCACCTTTTCTCCGTGAATAGTGGGAAGAGTGGAAACACGAAGGTCATATTCTCTTTGGTCATGCCGCAAATGAATCTTTCCGTCCTGTGGGATTCTTCTTTCTGCGATATCCATATTCGACATAATCTTTATTCTTGAAACCATGGGCGCCTGAATATGCTTGGGAGGAGACATAACATCATGCAAAACACCGTCAACCCTGTACCTTACTCTCACGGTTTTAAGGTCAGGCTCAATATGAATATCCGAAGCTCTGTCGTTTATCGCCTGGGATATAATAAGGTTTACCACTCTTACAATAGGAGCTTCGTCAACCAGCTCTTTTAACCTATCGAGAGCTATTTCCTCTTCAGCCGCATCTTCAATTTCCATGGGTCCGAAATCCTGGGCGCTTATATCTTTCACCGTTGATTCCACTTCAGCAAGATCGGTCACGCCGAATTGCCTGTTAATGGCTTTCAGGATTGATTCTTCTGTGGCGATAACAGGTTCAATGTCAAAGCCTGTGATAAGCCTGATATCGTCTATCGCAATTACATTTAAAGGATCTACCATCGCCAGGGTGAGTTTATTGTCTTTTTGAGCAACCGGAATTATCTTATACCTCTGAGCCAGGTGTTCCGGTATTGATCTTGAGAGCTCGGAATCAAGCTCATAGTTATCAAGATCTACAAACGACACTCCCATTTGTTTGCCAACGACTTCCGTTATATCCTTGTCATTGACAAATCCCATTGAAACAAGGATTTTCTGGATAGGCTCATTTGTCTTTTTGTTGATCTCGTGAGCTCTTTGAAGCTGCTTCTCTGTTATAAGCCCTTCTTCAATTAAAAGCTCGGTCAAATCTCTTTTAAGCGATCCTGTGAGCATTTAACTTCACCTCGGCGGTCTTTTATAAGTTGCAGAAACATTATATCATAATGTTTCTGACACAGCAACTTTATCCAGTCAATGTTCAACAAAATTATTTAACTTCCTTCAATGTTCCTTTTTCTTCTAAGTTTCTCCAGAAATCCCTTCCTGGGAACTTTTTTTCTCACGTCATTGAGCATCCCTTTCCGCTTCAGTCTCAGTAAGATTATCTTCTCTGCCGTTCTTTGAATAATTGTCGAGAAAAACTCTCTTTTATCAATGGGGATGACAAGAATCGTATAAAGGCCGAGCCTGTTGCCTCCCAG
>JAMDEM010000049.1:0-1037 GCA_023486985.1 Bacillota bacterium | reverse complement strand
TAAACGAGGCGGTAGTGGTATGTCGAGAGCCTTAAGAAATGCTTTTTTCCTGGGTTTTACCGCCTTTGGAATTGAAACAATTCCCAGCATCTCGCCAAACCACGACACCCTCTTTTTTAAAATGCAGTTGGAAATTATGCACAACTTGAAACCAATATCCTGAGCTTTTTTAAGCCAGTCAAGGACACTCTGGGAAAGATATTTTGAACGCCAGCCTACAAGAGTATTGTCCAGGTCAAAAATAAGGGTATCAAAACCTTTGGTTTTCAGCCTGGTTAAATCTATATCTTCCACGCGGTCAATAAACAGATCGGGACAGAAATAATTAAGCAAGATTCACTCCTATAAGCATACTATAATACCAATAAAATATTCAAGAAATTTTAAAAAATCCTGCCTGCAGGGAGAAAATTTACCTTAAATATTTTCTCACATTTTCCAGATGCTGGCTGTAATCGCGGCTGAAAACATGACTTCCGTCGTTCTTAAGACTGTTTAAAACATAGAAGAGATAATTAACTTTTTCAGGCTCCATCGCCGCCTTTATGGAATCAAGACCCGGATTTAATTTAACAGGGAGGTTGAGCCCTTTATATAAATAAGTATTATACGGAGAGTTTATTTTTAAATCTGCATAAGTTAAGTTTTCTTTTGAATCTCCGAGAATATATTGAATGGTGGCATCACATTCAAGAAGCATGCCTTCCTTCAGCCGGTTGTAATATACGGCTGCTATTACCGGTCTTTCCCGGGGAACTTTTGCTTCCCTTTCAATCAAAGATGCAAGTGTAATTATTTCTGAAATTTTTAGTTTTAATGATTTTTTATTTTTTTCATAAAGGGGCTCAACCTCCCTGTTAAATTCTGAAACCATCATTGCAATGAATTCGACGGGCTTTATGTTTCTCCAGATGTGGTAAGTTTCCGGGAAAAGATAACCTTCAAGATTTTCCGGGATGGATTTATCAAATAGGGCAAAGCTTCTATTGTTCTTCACCGCCTTCATAAACTCTCGTTCCGCCATCCTGCCGCTCCCT
>JAMDEM010000150.1 GCA_023486985.1 Bacillota bacterium | reverse complement strand
TAAAGGCGGGCTTATAGTTGATCTGGGATTACGGAGCTTCCTTCCTGCGTCTCAGGTTGATTTAAGGCCTGTAAGGGATCTTGGAGAATTTGTCGGGGAAGCCCTGAAGCTTAAAGTTATAGAGATTGACCGTTCGAGGCGGAAGGTTGTTCTTTCGCGCCGGAAAGTTATGGAAGAAGAAAGACTTACTCAAAAATCAAAGGTTTTAGAGAATATTTTTGAGGGGATGATATGCGAAGGAACCGTTGCCAGGGTAACTGATTTCGGTGCTTTTGTTAATCTGGGAGGCATTGACGGGCTGGTGCATATTTCCGAGCTTTCATGGAGAAGGATTAAACATCCTTCAGAGGTAGTGAAGATAGGGGATAAGCTCGAGGTGCTGGTTTTAAAGATTGATTCCAAGAAGGAAAGAATTTCCCTTAGTTTAAGGCAGGCAAGACCTGATCCGTGGTTTGATGTTCATGAAAAATTTCATGAAGGAGAAATCTGCAGGGGAACAGTTACCAAGCTTGCTAAAAATTACACCTTTGTGGAACTTGCCGAAGGCATTGAGGGCTTGATTCCCATGGTTGAACTTATGGAAGGGAAAATAGTGAAGCCGGAAGATTTCCTGGCCGTGGGGCAGGAATTAAACGTCAAAGTTCTGGAAATAAAGCCTTCTGAAAGAAGAATAATTCTAAGCCTCCGCCAGGCTGAGTCGGAAAAGGCAAAGGAAGAGTATAGCAACTATCTCAACCAGGGCGGGACAGGAACTTTTAAATTAGAGGAACTTCTAAAGAAAGGCGAAGAAAGCACAAAAACCGAATAACAGAAAAACTGGAAATGGTTGTTTTTACCCGTGTCCATTCCCCCGGCTGGGAGAGGGTGACAATTAAGCTTCCTCGCCCCTCTGGAGAGAAGTAGTGCCCGTTCCCCGAACGGGCATTCAGGGTGAGGGGAAAATCGAGGTGAAGGAGACGATTGTGTTAATAGGATTAACTGGAGGAATAGGGAGCGGCAAAGGCACAGCTGCAAAAATTCTGGCTGAGTTTGGAGCAAAAATTATTGATGCCGATGTGATAAGCCGAGAGCTTACCAAACAGGGGCTTCCCCTCTGGCGGGAAATAGTAAGAAGATGGGGCAAGCAAATTTTAAAAGAAGACGGAGAGATAGACAGGAAAAAGCTTGCTTCCATTGTTTTTTCTTCATACCGGGAGCTTGAGGAACTTAACAGCATGACCCATCCTGCCATAATCGCCGAGGTTAACAAAAGGATAAGCGAAAATCCTGATGATTTAATGGTTCTCGTAGCCCCTCTCTTGATTGAAGCAGGTATTACGGAAGCGGTTGATTACCTCTGGGTTGTTACCCTTGATGTTGAGAAACAGATAGAAAGAATTATCCAAAGAGACGGCTGCAACAGGGAAGAGGCTCAGGCAAGGATACAAGCCCAGATGCCGCTGATTGAGAAAGTGAAATTTGCAGATGTCATAATAGATAACAGCGGTACACCTGAGTTTATGAGAGAACAGGTGGTAAAAGAATGGAAAAATTTAACGGGGAATAAAGAAGAAAGTCTGGCAGGAGATTAGTGATGGATTTTGTTGATGATAATTATTGTTTTTGCTGCGGGAAATTAAATCCAATAGGCATGAAGCTGGATTTTCACTATTCCAATGAACAACTTTCCGCTGAAGTTGCTTTTCCGCGCGAGTTCCAGGGATTTGCAGGAATTGTCCACGGCGGCATGGTTGCAGCTGTTTTAGATGAAGTAATGGTCTGGCTTCTGATGAAAAAAGGCATAAAGGCTGTTACCGGGCAGATGGATGTTAAATTCAGAAAGCCTGTTTTTATAAATGAAAATTTAAAATTCACCGCCGAATTAAAAGGCAGGGCTGATTCAAGGGCAATTAAAGTTGCCGCTAGGGCTGAGAGGGATGACGGAACCGTTGTTGCCGATTCAAACGGCACATTTATAAAAGTCGGCTAAATTTAAATAATACAAAAGCACCCCCTACCGCAATCCTCTCCCCAAGGGAGAGGAGTAGCGCCCGTTCCTCGAACGGGCAAGGGTGGGGGGCAAGGAAAGCAAGGTATTACCATATTGCCAGAAGGCGAAAAAAACATAACTGTAAACAGAAAAGCAAGAAGCCAGTACATTATCCTTGATACCTTAGAAGCCGGTATTGTTCTCGTGGGCTCTGAAGTAAAGTCCCTCAGGGACGGGAAAGTAAATCTTCTGGACAGCTATGCCAGGATTTTGAAAGATGAAGTCTGGCTTTTCAACAGCCATATCAGCCCTTATGATCAGGCAAGCAGTTTTAATCATGAGCCAAAAAGACAGAGAAAATTACTGCTTAACAAATCTGAAATAAGGAAGCTGGCAGGCATTGTTTCTGATAAAGGCATTACTTTAGTGCCTCTCCGGATGTATTTCAGGCGCGGGAAAGTTAAGGTAGAACTTGCCCTGGCGAGAGGAAAAAAGCTTTATGACAAAAGGGAGGCGCTTGCCGAGAAGGATGCAAAACGACAGATTGAAAGAGCCGTCAGGATAAAGGGTTAAGAATTATTTTTCTCGTTATTCATAACTGTAATCAATACATCAATAATGGCAGGGTCAAACTGGGTACCGCTGCCTTCTTTTATTCTCTTTAAAGCTTCTTCTTTTGACAGGCTTTGCTGGAATGGCCGGTCAATAGTCATGGCAGTATAAGCATCAGCCACGGCAAGGATTCTTGCTCCAAGAGGTATGGCTTCCCCTTTAAGCCCGTCAGGATAGCCTGTTCCGTCATATTTTTCATGGTGGTTGCGGATTAATTTTACTGCCTCGTCTGAAACAGACATACTGGAGGCAAGCTTACTGCTTATTACAGGGTGATCCCTGATCTTTTCCAGTTCCTTTTCGGTGAGGGTGCCTTTTTTCCGCAGGGTTTCATTGTCCATAATGATTTTTCCTATATCCTGCAGTTTTGCCGCTTCTTTTAAAGTATCTATGTCTGCAATTGAAAGCCACAGTTTTTCACAAATTTTTTCCACAAGGACCATCATTTTTTCCGCCTTTTCTTTAGTGTAGGCATCCTGCTGGGTGACATTTTTCATCAGGCTTTCTGCCATATACTGTCCCTTTTCAAAGGAATCAGCATATTTTTTTTGAAGATAGCTAACCATGGCATCAACCACCACCGGGTCGAACTGGGCTGACTTTCCTTCCTTCAGCCTCTGGACTGCCACATCAACCGGGATCCCTTTTCTGTAAGGCCTGTCGGAGGTCATGGCGTCAAAGGCATCGGCAACTGCAAGTATCCGCGAACCGAGGGGAATCTGTATGCCTTCTTTCCCTTCCGGGTATCCCTTGCCGTCAAACCGTTCGTGATGAAGGGAGGCAACGAAAGTTTTTGCCTTAAGATAATTAAACTTTCCAAGTATCACGTTGATGAGTCCGGGATGGGATTTCATCTTCTCCCATTCTTCCTTGCTTAAGGTTCCTTCTTTAAAAAGGACGCTGTCTTCTATGGCAATCTTGCCCAGGTCGTGTATTCTTCCGGTTTCGTAGATTTCGGTGGAAGAAAACTCCCCGAGATTCATTTCGCCGGCTATTGCCTGGGCAAATTCAGCTACTCTCAAAGAGTGGAGGCTTGTATATTTATCCCTTGCATCCAGAAGGTCGGAAAGACCCGTAATCATTTCCTGGGCTTCCCTCAGTGTATGACTGTATGACTGGCTTGCAAAATATATAAGCCATATGGGAAAGACAATGAGCAGTAATCCCAGCGGCTCGTGTGCATAAAAGTAAGCAAAAAGAGCACCCATCGGAGAGAGAAGAAAGAAAACATTAAATTTAAGAATGGATGGAATAAGCTTAAAGCTGTCATGCAGGCTTCTTCTTCCCATAAAAGTAAGGAAAAGTATGGACAGAACCAGATATGCCAGATTGCAGACTACAGTTGAAGCAGCGACGGCGGCTATGTTTATCCATGAATCAAAGGGCGCGCCGTTTGAGCTGATAAATTCATATACATAGGCTGTGGCTACGAATGAAAGCACGGCAATGCTGACATTTGAAAGAATTAACTGCCAGCGTTCCCGGTGGATTTTTCCTCTGACAAAAACAACTATCTGGCAGATTGACCAGGTGAGAAAGGCTGTCCACACGCACCATTCCTTGCCAAAAAGAAAGAGAGTTGCATAAATTGATATGTCGCTTAAATCTACAAGATTTCTGGTGGTGGCTATCTTTATGGGGTGAAGCCCGAGGTAAATGCCAACCATGAGAAAAAGAGCTACACCCAGGGCAGTGGTAAGATTCATGTCATATTCAGGGTATAGTTTCCAGAGAAAAAAAAGCGTTAACAGGCTGATTACTGCAAGATAAAATTTACCGCTGGAAGGAATTTTTTTCACAAAACACCTGCGCTCCTAATATTACTATACCATTATATCAATTTTACAGTTAAATTTATAGTCAAAGGGAAATCAAGGCAGGAAAAAAAATAAAAAAAAAGCCGCTCCGGCGGCGGGTAGGAAAGATAAAACCTCGCAAAAGTGTTTACCAGTCGTCAAACCACCCGAGCTGGCGCACCCATGGAGGGAGTTCATGAATCTTTTCTCTGTATTCAATCATTCTTCCCACTCCCTTCCATACTAACCGTCATCAATGACCTGTTTTCACACATTTCTATTATACCAGCAACGCTTTTATATCGCAATAGTTCCCTGAGATAATTTGATAGTTCTCTTGACTTATTTTGCGAGCGAGAACTCTGCAGCTATGCTGCAGAATGTCATGCCGCAATAGAAACTCGTTTATTTTCTCCAGTATTTGTTAAGATAGTATTGAACAAGGGAAGTCCCGTCATTTTTAATAAATTCAAAGTACTCCTGCAAGTAAACCTCTATTTCGGCGGAATGCTTATGAAAGGCAATTCCATGAAGATAAACCATGGAAAAATTAAACTTTTTGAAAATATCTGCTTCAAGTTTTCTGCTCCAGACTATTTTTCCGGCAATTTCTACCGGTTTTGAGCTTTCCAACTGTATCCTTAACAAAACTTCTGTTTCTGCAGCTATGGGTTTTTCGGTAAGAAGTTTCAATCCCCCGATACTAATGTCTACCATAAGTCCGGGTTTTTCATCATATTTTTGATGATTTATAATAACCCAGCTAACGGCTGGAATTCTTAAGAAGCGGCGTCTTTCTATTTTCATTTTTTTCCTATATTTTTTCTTTAAGTTTTACCACCATGTTAAGGTTCTTTGGCTTGTCAGGATTAAGGCCTCTAGAGAGGGAGTGATAAAAGGCAAAGAGCTGAAGATATGGAACAAGCAGAATCTGGCGGGCTGATTCCGAAAGACCGGAATGAAGTTCAAAGACAAACTCTGCAGAAA
>JAMDEM010000149.1 GCA_023486985.1 Bacillota bacterium | reverse complement strand
GGTTTTGAAGAATCGGATTTCATTATTGAAGAAGAATTTGTAACGCCTTTTGGGGATCATGCCTACCTTGAAACTGAATGCGGCATCGCTAAAGTTGATGAAGAAGGAAACATCATCGTCTGGGCGAGCACCCAGAGCCCTTACAGGGATCAAATGGAAATTGCCCATGCCATGGGAGTTCCTCCTGGGAAGGTAAGAGTTGTTGCTCCTTACCTGGGCGGAGGCTTTGGGAAAAAAGACGGTATCACTGTTCAGATATACCTTGCCCTTCTTGCATTAAGAACCGGAAAACCGGTGAAGATGCAGTCCTCAAGAGAAGAATCAATCTCCTGTTATTACAAAAGACATGCCACTGTTTTTAAGCTCAAGCTGGGTTTTAAAAAAGACGGGACCTTAATGGCTCTGAAGTCAAAAATTGTTTATGATACGGGAGCCTATGCTTCCTTTGGCGAGAAGGTTTTAGGCGGCGGAGTTGAATACGGCACGGGCCCTTATAAAATTGAAAACATCGGCATTGATGGATTTTCAGTCTATACCAATCAGGCGCCGGCTGGAGCTTTCAGAGGATTTGGAATGCCCCAGGCGTGTTTTGCCATGGAACTTATTATGGATATGTCAGCGGAAAAACTTGGCATGGATCCGATAGAGTTTAGATTGAAAAATGCAGTGAAACAGGGAGAAGAAGCTGCTTTAGGTCATATTATGGAATATTCCACAGGTGCTAAAGAAACCCTTGAGATACTAAAGGAATCAGACATCTGGAGGGAAAGAGAAAAATTCAAGGATGATCTGCCCGCCGGGCAGAAACAGTGGAAGCGACGCGGTGTGGGCATAGCCTGTTCTTTTAAAGGATGCGGTCTTGCCATAGGAATTCCTGATTTTTCCAGCGCTAAAATAGAAATTAAGGAAGACGGCAAATTTATTTTAAGAGTGGGCAATACCGAAATGGGACAGGGCTCCCAGTGGACATATACCCTGATTGCCGCAGAAACTCTTGGATGCTCCACGGATGACATCACCACCGTTTTGCCTGATACTTTTACCAACCCTTCGGGCGGCTCAACTTCGGCATCAAGAAGCACAATACTGGGAGGCAATGCCACCTGTCAGGCATGCCGGCAGCTAAAGGAAATAATGTCGGAAGCTGTATCAGTTCAACTTAAAGAAGCAAAAGAGGATATTGAATTTTCAAAAGGGAAAATATCTGTAAAAAATAAACCGGATAAGTTTCTTTCCTTCGGTGAGGCAGCATCTATTCTTTACAATGAGAGAAAGCCTGTGTCAGCAGTTTCGAAGGTTGACATGCCGCTTGCCGGCAAGCAGGATATCGGATACGGGCTTCCTCATATTATTTATGGATATGCGGCGCATCTTGCACTGGTGGAAGTGGATACCGTAACAGGGGAGGTGGAAGTTCTAAAGATAGTGTCGGCTATTGACTGCGGCAAGCCGATTTATATTCACGGCGTGGAAGGGCAGTCCGAGGGCGGTACAGCCATGGGAGTAGGTTACGCCCTGATGGAGAACCAGTTGTATGAGCAAGGAAGAGTATTGAATTCCAATTATTCTACGTATATTATTCCCACGGCTCTTGATATGCCGGAGATTGAAACCCGCATTGTTGATACCTATGAAGAACAGGGACCATTCGGAGCCAAAGGAATAGGAGAATGTGTAACAGGACCCACGGCTCCTGCCGTTTTAAACGCAGTCAGAGATGCCATAGGTATAAGGTTTAAAAGGATTCCGGTGCTTCCGGAGATGGTTATGGAAGCGCTGTCAAGTAAAAATCGAAAGGGGTAGATTATGTCGGACAGGTTTAAAAGTCAAAAAGTTCTTGCAGGTTTTTTAGTTTTTCTTTTTTCATTTATTTTGCTTTCTTCCGGGTTTTTATGGGCAGAAGAAGTAACGATAGTTATTGTCCATACCAACGATTTTCATGGAAGACTTCTTCCCTTTGAGGACAAGAAGATGAGCGAAAAAGATAAAATAGGAGGTTCTGCTTATCTTGCATCTCTCATTAAAAAAATACGCGCAGAATATCCAAAGTCGGTATTACTTCTGGATGCAGGCGATATAGCTCAGGGAACACCGATTTCCAACATATTCAAGGGACTTTCAGTAATTGATGTTATGAATCATGAGAATTATGATGTTGGAACCATCGGAAACCATGAATTTGACTGGGGGCAGAAAGCTCTTCTTCAGATGATAAAGAATGCAAAGTTTCAGATTGTGACCGCAAATATAATCGAAAAAGATAAGAACGCTCTTCTCTTCGGCTTAAAGCCTTACACAATCAGGGAAGTCCAGGGTGTTAAGATTGCCGTTATAGGCGTTACCACAACCGATACCCCGATTGTTACCAAGCCTTCCAATGTGGACGGGCTGGAATTCCAGGACCCGGCGGCAGTGGTAAACAGATATTATCCCATTGTTAAGTCAAAGGGAGCAAAGATTGTAATTGTTCTTTCACATCTCGGCGTGGATGCAGATGAGGCGCTTGCCAAAAAGGTCAAAGGCGTTGATCTTATAGTTGGAGGACACAGCCACACGGTATTAAAGGATCCAAAGATTGTCAACAATGTTGTTATTGTTCAGACAGGAAACAACGGAAAATATCTTGGAAAGTTTGTAATTAAGTACGATAAGGAAACCAATAAAATTGTCAGTTATACCACCAAGGGGGAACTGATTCCCGTTCTGGACAGCAAGATTACTCCTGATGCCGAGATTGCAAAGATTGTGAAAAAATATGATGCCCAGGTTGCTCCGCAGATGAATGTGGTTGTAGCTGAAGCAAAAGTGGATCTTCTTACGCCTTCAACCGGCGGCAATCCTAAAGTTGATTCTCCTCTTGGAAGCCTGGTCTGTGATGCAATGAAAGAAAAAGCCGGCTCACAGATAACATTTATGAACGCCGGCGGATTAAGGTCACCTATTTATAAGGGTCAGATAAAAGTAGGCGATATTTTTAATTTAATGCCCTTTGACAACAGCCTGGTTACCATGGATTTAACCGGAGCCGACGTTCTTAAGGTTCTGGAGCAGGGCACCAATACTCACGGCATGGTGCAGGTTTCATCAGGAACAAAAGTTGTCTATAATCCCAAGGCTCCTCAGGGGTCAAGAATAATAGAGGCAACTGTTGACGGCAAGCCGGTTGATCCAAATGGAGTTTATAGAGTTACTACGATTGATTTTATTGCCAGCGGCGGCGACGGCTTTAATTCTTTCAAAAACGGAAAGAACCTTGTCTATGGGGATTTGCTGAGAGATGTTTTGCTGAATTATTTTAAGGCACATTCTCCCATAGAAATTCCTGCCCCGGGCAGAATTGAAGTGTCAGAGAAGTAAGTTTATGATAACTCCTCACCCTTCCCCTCTCCCCCTGGAGGGGCGAGGGATTCAACAAAATCTTCCTCTCCCCCTGGGGAGAGGATTAAGGTGGGGGGAATAAATACTTTGTAAAAAAATTTGGGGTGGCCTCCGGGTCATCCCGAATTTATAAATTGGGGTCTAATATTTTTTATAAGGAGGCATTTTTAATGAAGAAAAATTTCCATAAAATCAGCGCACTTCTTCTTCTGCTGATTTTAATTTTTTCCGCCTCTTCTGTTTTTGGACAGAATGCGGGCAAAATTCAGGAATATAAGCTGGATAACGGAATCAAAGTTCTTATTCAGGAAGTTCATTCCGCTCCGGTGGTGAGTGTTTTTGTCTGGTACAGGGTGGGTTCGAGAAATGAAAACGTGGGAATAACGGGAATTTCCCACCAGCTTGAACATATGCTTTTCAAGGGAACGAAAACCTTTAAACCGGGAGAAATTGACAGGCTTCTTAACAGGGCAGGCGCTGAGAATAACGCCTTTACCGCAGAGGATTTCACTGCTTATTTTGAAACCCTTCCCAGCAGCAATCTGGAGCTTGCGCTGAAGATAGAAGCAGACAGGATGGTCAACAGTTTAATTGATCCTAAAGAGCTCAAACATGAAAAAACGGTTGTCCTTTCAGAGCTGGAAGGCGATGAGAATAATCCATGGTTTGATCTGTATGAAGAAGTGGCGGCTGCCGCATTTAAGGCACATCCGTACCACTGGCCCGTAATAGGATGGAAGTGCGATGTTCTTAATTATACAAGAGAAGATGTTTACAAATATTACAAAGAATTTTATAAGCCGGAAAATGCAACTTTGGTAATAGTAGGGGATATAAGTGCACAGGAAGCCTTGATGCTGGCAAAAAAATATTTTGGAAAAATTCCATCAGGCGGCCCGGTGCCGCAGATTATGTGCCAGGAGCCGGCACAGCAGGGCGAAAGACGGGTTATTGTTAAAAAAGAGGGAGCTACAACTTTACTTCATGTTGCCTATCATATTCCTGCTGTCAAGGATCCGGATATCTTCCCTCTTTCCATAATGGATTCGGTTCTCACGGGGGGACGTTCCTCAAGGCTTTATAAAGCCCTTGTAGAAACAGAACTGGCTGCCGAGGTAGGTTCATGGGTTGACAGGCATATTGATCCCACTCTCTTTTACATCACGGTTGTATTAAGACCCGGTGTTTCCACGGAAAAAGTTGAGGAAGTTTTATATGCGGAGCTTGAGAAATTAAAAAAGGAGCCCATAAGCGACCTTGAACTGAAAAAAGCTGTTAACCAGGTGAATTCTTCATTCATTTATGCAAGAGACAGCGTTACCAGCCAGGCTGAAACACTGGGCTACTATGAAACAATTTATACTTACAAGTATATTGATACATTTGCAGACAACTTAAAGAAGGTAACGAAAGAAGATGTTATGAAGGTTGCCGGTAAGTACCTGACGCCGGATAACCGCACCGTGGGAATATTTATTCCCCTGCCTCCAAAAAGCCCGGAGAGTATGTCTGCACCTATGCAGGCACCGGGGCCGGCAAGGTATAAGGAAGATAACAGTCTTGTGTCAGCTAACGAAAAAAGCAAAAAAACCGGAACAGGCGGGAAAAAGCATCCGGTAAAGAAAAAACCTGCAGTCAGCACCCCTGCAAAAAAAGCTTCAAAGCCTCCTGTATCAAAAGTTAAGATTGAACAACCTGTGCGGGTTGTTCTTGACAACGGGATTATTCTTCTTAAATGCCATGCTTCTTGGATCATCCTCATTCATCTTCACTGCTGTTATGAGTTCTCCCCTTACCTTTTTAATTTCATCCTGCGGGAAAACCGGGTTTTGAAGCTCATCAGCAAGAATGGCAATAACTTTTTCAAAATCCTGGGAAAGCATCAATCCGCCAAATCCCGTGCGCTCCCTTGAACCGCCAAAATTCAATGACGCACTTATGAAATCAAGATCTGACGCTATTTGCTGCGATGTTCTTGTTTTTGTGCCCCGTTCAAGAAGACTTGCGGTGAAGTTGGCAAGTCCTTCTTTTCCGGGAGGGTCGTACATCGACCCGGCCTTTATCATGCTC
>JAMDEM010000065.1 GCA_023486985.1 Bacillota bacterium | reverse complement strand
GGCGGGCTGTCTTTATCAATAGTAAATTCAAGACTGCAGGTTTTGCACCTGAATTTTAAAGGCACTCTTTCAATTTCTAAAAGAGCTCCAGAAGCAGGAGTGTCTTTAGCCAGTAGCTCAAAGTAATGACTTACACATTCAGGCTCAATAAAGGTGAAGTCTCCGATTTTGAGATTCACCTTTGTTATTTTCTTTGCGGCGTTTTTTTCAGCTTCTTTTAATATGATATCAAGGATATTTTGCGTTATTGAAAGTTCGTGCAAATTAACACCTTTTCTGTCCCTCCCCTTAAATTAAGGGGAGGCTGGGTGGGGTTATTTATTTAACTCCCCCGCCCCCCTCTTTATCAAAGAGGGGGAGAGCTTGTTTTATCTCCCTCTTTACTAAAGGGGGAGGTTGCGATTTATATTATTTTTTTTCCTTTCTTTTCTCCACAAGCCAGGAAATCCACTCATCCAGCCCGGCATCCGTATAACAGGAAACCTCGAAAAGTTCCATGGCTGAATTTATTCCAAGAGCATTATCTTTGGCTTTCTCGATGCTGAAATTTACATATGGGGCAAGGTCAACTTTATTTATTACGAAGGCACTTGCGCTTCTAAAGATTACCGGGTATTTTAAAGGCTTTTCATCGCCTTCGGGAACGCTTACCAGAATGACTCTTAAATCTTCTCCCAGTGAAAATTCCGCCGGGCAGACAAGGTTTCCTACATTTTCAATAAAGAGAATGTCAATGCCTGCGGGAAGATTTAAAGAGGCTTCCTCAACCATCTTTGCATTAAGGTGGCATCCCTTGCCGGTGTTTATCTGAATTACAGGAATGCCGTGTTTTTCAATTCTTTCGGCGTCAATTCTTGTGGCAAGGTCGCCTTCAATAACTGCCATTTTCAGTTTTCCATTTAGTTTTTCAGCAGTTTTTTCAAGAAGGGTGGTTTTGCCTGCTCCCGGAGAAGACATGAGATTTAAGACAAGGGTTTTTTCCCATTTTTCCTTAAGCCTGGCGGCAATTGTTTCATTGTCTTCAAGAATGCTTTTTTTTACGGGTATTTCCAGTTTTATTCCTCCCTGAATCAAGTTTTTCAAGCCATTGAATAACTTCATGAATTATCCAGTCAGGAGTGGAAGCACCGGCTGTGATGCCGGCTTTTGTTGCATCTTTAAACCACGATTTTTTCAGTTCCTTTGCCGTCTCCACATGGGAAGTAACGGTTCCGGTTTCTTTGCATATTTCCACAAGTCTGGCGGTGTTTGAGCTGTTTTTGCCTCCAACAACAATCATTATATCAACAACCTTTGCCAGCTCGGAAGCCGCTTTCTGCCTTTCGCCGGTGGCGTAGCAGATTGTGTTGGATATACTGCAGTCATACATTTCAGAAAGGGCAAGACTTATTTTCCTGAAGTTCTCAAGGCGTTCAGTTGTCTGAACAACAACTCCGATTTTTTCATTGCCTGGAATTTCCTTCAATTCTTCCGCGCTTTCAACGACGTGAGCTTTTCTGTTTGAATGTCCTAAAATTCCTTTTACTTCCGGGTGATCTTTGTGGCCAATCACAACAATGCGGTAGCCGTCTTTTTCAAATTTTTGTACAATGTTGTGGATTTTTCGAACCAGGGGGCAGGTCGCGTCAATAATTTTAAAGCCCCGCTTTAAAATTTCTTCTCTTTTCTCCGGGGCAATGCCGTGGGTTCTTACTATCATATATCCTGAATCTGCGTCATCCAGATCCTGAATGACAGAAATGCCCATTTCCTCAAGTTTTGAAACAACCTGGGGATTGTGAACAATAGGACCAAGAGAATATACCCTTCCCTTGTTTTCTTTGCCGGCTTCTTCCAGCGTCTGGTATGCCATCTGCATGGCTCTCTTAACGCCGAAGCAAAATCCTGCGCTTTCCGCTAATAATATTTCCATTAACTACTCCTGAACTTTTATCATATCGCCCATGCGCCGCGCTATTTCTATGATAGTGCTGGCATCGTCTTCTTCCCATTGACGTTCACCGCAGGGAATAGGTTCTATGCGGCTGTCGACCTGAGGAGTAAGTTTCCAGAGCAGGTCTATGTCCCGGCGTGTTTTTGGAGCGTCGAAGCGGGGAGAGACGACTAAGAGATCAATATCGCTCCACTTATCGGTTTTGCCGGTAGTTTGAGAACCGAAAACAACTCCAAAACTTACCGTAATTCCACTGTCTTGAACTTTACGAAGGTAGTTTTTTATTATGCCTATAATTGATTCATCAACCATGTAAAAACCTCCTGAGCTTTGGCAAAGTAAGCCTTTGCTTCACTGATCGTTGGGGGCGGAGAAAAAGATTCTGGATAACGGCCTTCAAGGCTGAAAGAGTTTATTTCCGCAAGTATTTCAAGCTGGTCTTTTGTAAAAGGTATTCCGGTTAAATCAGCCAGCCGCACAAGGTTATGCGTTCGCGGAGGCAGATCGCGGGTATTACGGCTGACATGAGCTTTAATAAGTTTTTCCATGGAAAGGTGAACAAAAAATAAAGCCTGACGAATACGACCGTTTTCCATTAATTCATTGGCGGCTTCCCAGTCTTCCTGTGCGCCTTCTTTCCAATAAACCACTTGTTTGTCCGGGTTAATCATTTTCTCCTCCATGGTTTCCGGTATTTCACTACTTCAGAATTCCTTATATAATGAAAATCCTCCTTCATAAAGATACCACATTGAAGCCTGATTTTACAATGTCAAAGAAAACTTCCTGAAGTATAATTTGCGATGGGAGGAATATTAATTTACGGCGGCATATTTATGGAGTAATTATGGCCGTATGTAAAGCATTTTCCATAGCAGGAAAATTATTTAAAGGAAATGAGGAAAAATCATGAAGTCATTGACTGAACATCTCTGGTTTAATACTCCCAATAGAATGGATTATATTAATATTACTTCTAAAATAGAGGAACTGGTACGGAAGAGCGGGGTAAAGGATGGGTTATGCCTCGTAAATGCCATGCACATAACGGCAAGCGTTTTTATCAATGATGATGAAAACGGTTTGATTCATGATTTTGACGAGTGGCTTGAAGGGATTGCTCCTCATTCACCTGTATCCCGCTACCGGCATAATCAGACAGGCGAAGATAACGGCGATGCCCATTTAAAGCGGCAGGTTATGGGAAGGGAAGTTGTGGTTGCCATCACCAACGGGAAACTTGATTTCGGTCCCTGGGAGCAGATTTTTTACGGCGAGTTCGACGGAAGAAGAAAGAAGAGAGTCCTTGTAAAGATAATCGGAGAGTAAGATATGGGTTCGGAAAATTCAACAAGAATGCGCAGTGCAGAAAGGAAAAAGTTATGAAAAAAGCTTTATTTTACATTTTTTCTTTTGCGTCAATAGTTGTGATTTTTTGGTGCAGTTTCTTTGTGGCTTACGGTGATTTCAAGGAACTGAAATATCCTGACAATTTTTCATTCATTGAAGTGCCGGATCCCCTTTCAGGCGGCAATCCGGTTTATTCACTGGTTGAAAGAAAGCTCCCGGCGGTTGGTGAATCTTTTTTTGATTCCAGTTTTGGCACGATTCTTACCCGCGTGACAGAAAAGGACGGCATAAAGGGAAGGCATGAATATTCAAGGTTTGACCCATTCAATGTAAATCAGTCAATGATTATCCTGCTCAATCCCGACGGGCTCTGGGATGTTTACCGGACAAAGTCGTATCCCTATAACAAGCCGGCAAATCTTGTTGTTCATGGCTCAATAGCAGAGCCGCGGTGGGACAGGAAAGATTTAAACCTTATCTGGGGAGAGGAAAATTTCAGCATAAAGACTTTGAATGTAAAGACCGGCAAGAGAACTCTGATAAAAGATTTTTCGAAAGACCCGGTAATGGGTCCGATAATCAAAAAGGAAAAAGTTTATCGCATAACCATGATGGATGAAGGCGAAGCCTCTATGGATAACCGTTTCTGGGCGTTCTTTCTTCAGGGTGATGCCAGCACGGATTATAAACAGCATTATATCTTTACATGGGACAGGGAAAAAAATACTGTATTGGGCGTATATAAAATTGCCCCCAACGAAACGGAACTTGACTGGATTGGAATGTCTCCCCTGGGAACCTGGGTTTTAATCGGAGGACTTGATAATAACGGCGGAAATCTTGCCGGACTGACAATGGCAAACAAGGAGCTTACCCAATTTCACCGGTTGGATTATACCACTGCCCACTCGGATGTGGGCCTTGATATTTACGGCAATGAAGTTATAGTTATGCAGAATACAAGAACAGATTATATTGATATGATTCCTATAAGCTTCGATACGGAACCGATTCTGGAAAACGGCGGAAGTTATGAGAACACAAACAGGATACCGCTTGTGAGGCTTTTCGTTTCCAGTGAATCGCCTTTGAGCCTGCAGTCAGGCGTGCACATTTCAGCAAATTTCCCTGGGTATTGCGTGGTTTCCACCAGCATCGAGCAGGGATTAAAAGAACAAAACTGGCTTGACAGGACAATTACTCTTGTAAAATTAGACCCGCAGAAGCCGCGTGTCTTTTATCTGGCAAAAGTTTATAACACAACAAAAGAATACTGGGAAGAAACTCATGCTTCTGTAACCAATGACGGAAAGAAAGTGGTGTGGGCATCAAACTGGGGTCAGCGCATAGGCGGGGATCAAATGCTTCTGATGCAGTTAACAATGCCGCCAAACTGGACAAAACTGCTGGAAAAATGATATAATAAAGTGTACAGATTTCTGTCCAGAAAGAAGGAATACAAAATGACAAAGTTTTTAAATTTAACTGAAGCTAGAAACATATTTCCCAAAGTTATTAATCAAGTAGAGCAAGGGGATCAGGTGATTATAACCAGACATGGAAAGCCAGCTGCTATTATTATAAAAATAGATGCAAACCTTTTAGAAACCAAGGCTATTCTCAAAAGCAAAGAAATGATGAAGAAAATCAGCAGAGCCAAAGAGGATATTAAAGCTGGACGCCTTCATTCATATAAAGAGGCTTTTGGAGAAAAATAAATGCATGAAATCAAATTTACTGAACAGGCTTTACAGGATATAAAGGGCTTACCAAAATTTATTAAAAAGCAGATTCAGGCAACAATAGATAGGATAGTTATTGATCCCCGAAGTGAAGCTTTCGAACTTTACAGAGATCTTAAAGGTCTTTGGTCATGTCACATTGGCGATTACAGAATTGTTTATGAGATAGGTCAAGTAATTATTGTTTATGGAATCGGGCACAGAAAAGATATCTATATTTCTAGCTTTCTTCAGCAGAGGGCAGAAGAAATGAGAAAGAAAGGATTAGAAAATGAAGATTACCATATTTAACTGAAAGCCCGCGGGCTGAGACGGGAAACACTCATATTATGACGCTGGAAACAAAACAGGCATAGGTATCAGGTGGATTTCAGGAGGGGGCTTCTTTAAGAAGCCCCCTGAGAGTCCTGCATAATTCATAAGCAAGCTTAAGTGGACCTCAAAAGAGATAATTTTTAAAATTTCACTTCATTCAATTGTTAAATTAAGTCCAAACTTTCTTGACAGTTTAATTTTTTTATCCCTAA
>JAMDEM010000035.1 GCA_023486985.1 Bacillota bacterium | reverse complement strand
CATTCATCAGATCTTCCTATCAATGATAGAAAATTCAGGAGTATCATTTGGAAGTTTTACTTTCGCTTTTCAAGTACCTTTTTGTTATTTTTCTTTATATTTTCCTCATTGATGTTTTAAGGACTATCAAGCGAGACCTTGCAAAGCAGCAGGAAACTAAAGTTCCTGTTCCTGCGCATCTAAATGTAATTTCAGGAGCTGGGAAACTGCCGGGAATCTCCGGAACTTTAGTTATCAGCGGCGAGACATTGATAGGAAGATCTGATGAATGCCATGTTAAAATAGACGATCCCTTTGTTTCTTCCAAACATGCAAGAATTTACCGCAAGGGAAAGAATTTTTATATCGAAGATATGGGAAGCCGCAACGGTATCTATTTAAACGGCTCTCTTATCCGCAAACCGGCTTTAATCGAAGACGGCGATGAAATAATGATACAGGATGTGCAATTAGTTTTTCATTATTAGGCTGTAAGGATTGTCAAAAATGTCGTTGAAAGCGAAGCAATCTTCTAGTTTTATCTCTGAAAATGGCAACTATTGTTGTGCTTCTGTAAAAATTGGAGTTTTGAGGTAAATTTTGAAAAAGCGGTTATACTGCTATACTTCTCAGTGAAGCAGGATATTTTTTTGTCCTCAGTACGGCTTTTCAACAAATCTACAACAAGGAACTTATTGGTTTTTCTTGAATTCTTTTCAACGGTTTCTGTAAGCAAAAGTCGCAATGCTAGATTGCCACGGTTGCTTTTCGCAACCTCGCAATGACTTTTTTGGAGCAAAGCAAAGCAATCCAATAAAATGCTGAAAAGAATTTTTATAAACAGGCTTGATGAGAAAAGACTGCTTTTTGCTGCCACTTTAATTCTGGCAGGCGGCTTGTGGCTTGCTTATAAAGCGCTTCTTGACAGGAATACGGTTTCTCCCGTTTTACCGGCTGTTATTCTGGCTTTTTCGTTCTGGCTTACTCATTTTATCCTCTGCATTAAAGACTGCAGGGGAGACCAGTTGATCCTGCCTCTAGTCTTTTTTCTTTCAGGGATCGGCTGGATTGAAGTTTTCCGTCTTGAGCCTGCTTTAATGATGAAGCAGTTTTACTGGATTTTACTGGGACTTGCTGTCTTTGTTTCCTGGATTCTTCTTTACCGCGATTACAGGTGGATTGAGGAATTCAAGTATTTTTCGCTTCTTTTAGCCGTAATTCTGCAGGTTCTTGTAATGATTTTCGGCGTTGAAATAAACAACGCCCGCCTCTGGTTTAAATTTGGAAGTGTTTATTTCCAGCCCATTGAAGTGGTGAAGATTCTTCTTGTATTTTTTCTTGCCGGTTATTTAAGGCAGTATAAAGAACTGCTGGGAAGCGTTCCGGGGCAAAGAAGGACTTTTCTTAATATAAAATACCTGGCACCTCTTATTCTCATGTTGGGAGCATCACTTCTTATCCTTGTTTATCAGAAAGATATGGGCATGGCGCTCCTTCTTTTTGGAACATTTTTAACTCTTCTTTACATTGCCACTCGAAGGCTTGATTACATATTGGGCGGATTGTCTTTCTTTGCAGCCGGTGCGTTTTTATGCAGTAAGTTATTTTATCATGTAAGGGTACGGGTAGATATGTGGCTTAATCCATGGCAGGACCTTTATGACAGAGGCTATCAGATTACCCAGTCCCTTTATGCCATTGCCTCAGGCGGTCTTTTTGGCACCGGGCTGGGACTTGGCTCACCCGGGTACATTCCCGCCGTACATACGGATTTTGTATTTGCCAGCATCTGTGAGGAGCTTGGATTTTTAGGCGGAGCGGCGATTATCCTTTTTTATATTTTTCTTATCGGAAGGGCTTTTTCATCTGCATTAAAGGCAAAAGATGAATTTGGACAGCTCCTTGGTGCAGGGCTTGCAATTATTCTGGCTCTCCAGAGTTTTATTATAATTGCCGGCGTCACCCGTCTTATTCCAATGACAGGTATAACCATGCCTTTTGTAAGTTATGGAGGAAGTTCCCTCCTTGCCAACTTTTTCATGTGCGCAATACTTATGCAAATATCAGATGGTGCGTCCCGATGAAAGAACGAATTAGCAAAACAGCACAGTTTTTCATGTTTTTATTTGTTCTTCTTATTCTTTATTTATCATATCTCCAATTTGTCAAAGCCCCCTCCATAACCGCCCATGCAACTAATCCCAGGCTGATTGAAAGGCTCTCAAAAAGAGGAGGAATTTACGACCGGAGAGGAGAAAATCTAGCCAGAACCTTGAAAATAAAGGGAGAATTCAAGCGGGATTATCCTCTGGGTGAAAAAATATCAGCCGTTGTAGGATATGATGACATCATTTATGGAGAAAGCGGCATGGAAAAAGCCCTTGATCCTTATTTAAAGTATCCTGGAATTCCCATGGATCCTTTGCTGGTAAAAAGAATTCTTGAAGCGGGGAAATGGGCCGGATATGATGCATATCTTACCATTGATGCCAGGCTTCAGAAGGCGGCTTTTGATTCCCTGGAAAACAGAAGAGGCGCAGTTGTTGTAATGGATCCCACTGACGGAGCTATTCTGGCAATGGCAAGTTCTCCCTCATATAATCCTGAATATCTTGATAAGGACTGGCAGAAGCTTACCGGCGATGCCAGTTCTCCGCTTCTGGACAGAGCCATTAACGGTTTATACCCTCCCGGTTCTACCTTTAAGCTTTATACCCTTACTGCGGCTCTTGAGTCAGGCAAAGAGGAGCTTTCCGATGAATTCAGCTGCAGCGGATACCTGGATATCGGTAATTACAGGATTCACGAGGCAGAGGGCCATGTCCACGGAAAGGTAAATTTAACCGGAGCCCTTGTTTATTCATGCAATGTAGCCTTTGCCCAAATTGCAATGAAAACAGGCAAGTCAGATTTTTTAAAATTTCAAAGAGAATTTTTCCTTACAGAAGATTTTGGCTTTGACCTTCCGGTGACGCCTGCAAATTTTCCGCCGGAGGAAACACTTACCGAGACAGGCTTAGCCCAGTCAGGCTTTGGCCAGGGGGAGATTCTTGTAACCCCCCTTCACATGGCGATGATTACATCTGCCATAGCCAATAAAGGAACGCTTATGAAGCCTCATCTGGTAAAAGTTATAAAGAATTCGCTTGGCGATATTGTGATGCAAGAGGAAGCAAGAGTCCTTTCAAAGCCGGTATCGGAGGGGACTGCCGGAATAATTAAGGACATGATGGTTCAGGCGGTTGAAAGGGGAACAGGAACGGCGGCAAGGATTTCCGGCATAAAAGTTGCGGGCAAGACCGGCACGGCTGAGAACCCGCATGGAGTTACTCACGCATGGTTTGTGGCGTTTGCACCGGCTGATAATCCGAAAATTGTTGTCTGCGTAATTATTGAAAACTCAGGATACGGCGGTGCTGTGGCAGCGCCGGTTGCAAGAAAGATTTTGGTTGAAGCTCTTAAAAAATAAACTACTCTGCAGCAAGGATTGGGTTTTGTCATTCTGAACGAAGTGAAGAATCTCAACCCGAGATCCTTCGCTGTGCTCAGGATGACTGCGGGGTATTCGATCGCAAGATATTAAGGAAGGAGAGTTTTTATGAATACAAAACTTTCTCTTGATTTTGTAAGAGTTACCGAGGCTGCAGCAATTGCCTCGGCAAAGCTGGTCGGCAGGGGAATGCGCGAGGAAGCAGATAAAGCTGCCGTGGACGTAATGCGCGCTCTTCTCGGAGACCTGGATATTGAGGGCGAAGTTGTAATAGGGGAAGGGGAGCGCGATGAAGCTCCCATGCTTTTTATCGGCGAGATAATAGGCAACGGTGCGTCCAAGGTGGATATAGCAGTAGATCCGGTTGAGGGCACAAATCTTGTTGCCAAAGGACTGCCAAACGCCATCTCGGTTCTTGCCATCTCAGAAAGAGGCGGACTGTTCAATGCCCCTGATACCTATATGAAGAAGCTGGCGGCAGGTCCCAAGTCATCCGGTCTTGTTCATATAGATGCATCCGTAAAAGATAACCTTGAAGTTATAGCAGGTTCACTTGAAAGAAGCATTTCCGATCTAACCGTGATAGTTCTTGACCGGCCAAGGCATGAAGGTTTAATGAATGAGATACGGGAAGCCGGCGCACGAATAAAGCTCATCAGCGACGGGGATACTGATGCCGCCATTGCCACGGCAATAAGCGGCACGGGCGTTCACTGCCTTATGGGGACCGGCGGGGCTCCGGAAGGGGTTCTGGCGGCAGCGGCACTTAAATGCCTCGGCGGAGTATTTCAGGGCAAGCTTCTTCCCAGAAACGACGATGAACGAAGGCGCTGCGCAGAAATGGGTATAACAGACCTCAACAAGGTTCTCAACATTGATGATCTTGTAAAGAGCGATGATGTTTGTTTTGTGGCTACAGGTATTACGGACGGAGATCTTTTAAAGGGCGTCAGGTTCTTCGGCACAGGCGCGAGAACCCATTCCATATACACAAACTGCAAGACCCACACTGTCAGGTTTTTGGAAACTGTTCACCGGCTTACGGCGATGCCGATATTTGTGAGAAGGGATTAATTAATGGAGGATATTACCGGTAAAATTTTAAATGAAAGATACAGGGTGGAAGAAAAGCTGGGCGAAGGCGGCATGGCTTATATTTATAAAGCTATGGACACCAAGCTTGAAAGGACTGTGGTACTCAAGGTCCTTAAGGAGGAAATGGCTAAGGACCCTGAGTTTCTCGGCAGGTTCAAAAGGGAAGCTCAATCAGTGGCAAAGCTCAACCATCCCAATATTCTTACTGTTTACGATATAGGAGAAGAAAACGGCATTAATTATATTGTAATGGAATATTTTGATGCCGCAAGCCTCAAGGATATTACGAAAGGAAAAATTCTTCCCTTTAACAAAATTTATGATATAGCAACAAAGATACTGGATGCTCTTTCCTACGCCCATGAAAACGGAATTGTTCACCGCGACATAAAACCTCATAATATTCTTATCAATCAGGATAATGTATTGAAGGTTACTGATTTTGGCATTGCCAAAGCTTTTACTTCAGATACTCTTACCAGCACCGGTTCCATTTTAGGTTCGGTGCATTATTTTTCTCCCGAGCAGGCTCAGGGAAAACCGGTTGATGAAACTTCAGATATTTATTCCCTTGGAGTAATGCTTTATGAGCTTGCAACAGGAAAACTTCCCTTTGAGGGGGATAGCCCGGTTGCAGTGGCATTAAAGCATGTACAGGAAAGCCCTCTTCCACCGGCCGTGATAAATCCTTCAATTTCTCCTGCTTTTGAAAAAATTATTCTTAAAGCAATGGAAAAGGACCCTGGAAAACGATACCACGGTGCTTCCGAAATGATGAAGGATATTGCAGGTCTTTCCCAAAAAAGTGAAACTTCTCCGCCAGCGGCAGAAATACAGGAGCCCACATTAATAATGAAGCCTTCCGGGGAATTAAGGCGAAGCCTTAAAAACCAGGAAGCTCCTGTTTCCATGAAAGGTTCAAGTGCGGGCTGGTGGGTAGTGCTGATAATCCTTCTTCTTGTAATTGCTGGCGGCGGCTATTTCTACTGGACAAGATACATCCAGGAAATAAT
>JAMDEM010000044.1 GCA_023486985.1 Bacillota bacterium | reverse complement strand
GATAGAAGATGCCTTTTTTCAAGTATGTTGGACAATCTAAAAATCAAAAATTAATCCGCGGCTGGATTGAAGCTATTGGGCCTGGTCTTGCAATAGAGAAACTTATTGCAGTGGGACTAAGAGTTTTAGAAATAAAACCGGCCGGGTTTCTTTTCACTAACTTGACAAAAGGATTTTACCGGGTAAAGGATGATAGTATTTATCTAATGACCCGTGCCTTTGGAACCCTAATTTCGAGCGGAATGCCTGTTTTCGAAGCGATAAGAATTCTTTTTGAAAACGAAGAGAATGACACACTTAAACGGGCACTGATGACCGTCCTGTATGATATAAGAAACGGCTCTTCTATTTCCTGGGCGATGACCAAACATCCCAAGATTTTTTCTCCCATATATCTTGGCCTGATTAAAGTAGGGGAAACTACAGGAGAGTTAGGCTTAATGCTTCAAAGATTAAGCAATTTCCTGGAAGAAGATATTAGAATAAAGAGAATGATTAAGGCAGCTCTGATTTACCCTGCTTTTATCTTTTTGTTCTGCCTGGGGGCGGCATTCATTACTTTTCATTATGTTCTTCCGGCACTTTTAGGAAGTATTACCAGTGTATCTACTTCATTACCGCTTCCCACGCGGATTCTTTGTTTCCTGGTAAATACAGGGCATAATCCTTATTTTCAATTGGTTTTAATTTCAGGCTTGATTTCTTATGTGGTTTTCCTTAAGCAGTGGCTTAATAAGCCTGAAAACAAACTTAAAGTTGATAAATTGAAGGTTGATCTGCCTGTAATTGGACCTTTAAACAGAAAATTTCTGTCCGCTCAATTTTTTAGAAGTCTTGGTTTATTTTTAACTTCTGGGTTTCCAATTCTCAAGGCTCTTTCTCTTTTAACAGATTATTCAGAAAATGCTTATTTCACAAAGTTTATTATTTTACCTTTGACCGAAGAGATAAAAAACGGAGGCTATATTTCCACAGCTTTAGCCAAGAACCTGGATTTTTTTCAATGGGTACCCGCGCAGATGGTAAATGCCGGAGAGGAAGTAGGCGAAGTTCCTTTCATGTTAACTAAAGTTGCTGCTATATATGATGCTGACATAGCTTATTCTTTGGATATGTTTATAGTTTTACTGGAGCCTTTTTTAATTACTGTTATGGGATTAGTGGTTGGATTTATCATTCTGGCAATTTTTATGCCGCTTTATCAATTTATTTTAAAGCTTGCATAAAGAAAGACATTGTAGGGGTCGGGTTTATCCCGACCCGATAATGTAGTGGTTGAATTTATTCGACCCTGTTTGTAGTGGCAGACCTTGGTCTGCGTAAAATGGCAAAGCTTGCTTTGCTTTTAACCCCCTCTTTGTTAAAGAGGGGGGAGGGGGAGTTAATAAATGGGGGTGAAATTAGTTTGAAAAACAAGGGTTTTGCTCTTTTAACCATCATGTTCCTTGCGCTTATTTTATTCTTTATAGAACTGACTCTTTTCGCCGCTTCTGAAACTCATCATCAGGTAATGGACGGGCAGGTTTACGACACCAAGGCTTATTATTTATCCCAGGCAGGGTTTTACGATGCTTTAACTAGACTGAGAACAGGAAGTATATATCCACTTCCTGCTCAGCCGAGTCAATATACTCAGTATGCTATTTCAGAAGGAGGGAAACAAATTAACATTGCAATTTATGGTGTTGACGGAGTTAATTACCAAATCAAAACCAATGTGGAGTATTAATGTAAACGAAAGCCATTAGCCCATTTAACCCCACCTAACCTCCCCTTAATCTAAGGGGAGGGACAAAAAGTTATCCCCCTCTTTTTCAAAGAGGGGGCGAGGGGGAGTTAATTATTCCCTCTCTCTGGGATAGCAACTGTAAATTATAAAAATTCTTTTTAGGAGGATTCCAACATGTTTAAAAAAATGAATAATACAACAAAGATTCCATCAATTATTCTGTTAATCTTGATTTTATTTCTAACAGTGTCCTTCTTATCGGTGAGAGCATCAGCCAGCCGTGAAGTGACTCTTTCTACCTATTATCCTGCACCCTACGGAAATTATAATGATTGTACTGTAAATAATAAATTTCTTCCTCCCCGGATGACCACCGCCCAACGCAACGCGGTTTCTAATCCGTCAGCAGGACTTCTCATTTATAATACTACAACAAATGAATATAATGTTTATAAAACCACTCCCACTCCTGGTTGGTCTTCAATTGGTGCCGGATGGACTCTTTCTTCCGACTCCACCGGTCTTTATCCTACCGGTCATGACATTGACCAGACTCCAATTTTACCTAAAGTCGGCATCGGGACAACGACACCTAACAACCTGCTTCAAGTCAAGGATTTGATTAACTTCTACAACTTTGCAACATTTTTAGGTTATCAAGCGGGGCATGCGGGTGGAGGAGGAGGTGAGGGCGGAGGAGGAGGCAATACATTTGTCGGCTATCAATCTGGCTACAACACATCGGAAAACGGTAACACAGGTGTGGGAGAATATACACTCTATGCCAACACTCAGGGTACCGGCAACACAGCTCTGGGATTTAGAACCCTCATGAACAATTCCGGCGGAGGTTATTGGGACGCTATGTATAACACAGCTATAGGAGCGTGGGCCCTTTACTACAATACTACAGGCGCCAGGAATACAGCTATAGGAGGCTGCGCAGGAGTAACCAATACCACTGGCTCAGGCAATGTGTTTTTAGGTTATCAAGCGGGATATAACGAAACCGGTAGTAATAAGCTATATATAGCAAACAACTCCAGCACACCGCTTATTTATGGAGATTTTAGTGCCAACACAGTAAAGATTGGTAATGATAATGGTTCCATAACCGATAGTAAGGCGCTAACTTTTGGCGTTGGTGGTTGGGGTCCCCCTGGGGATACGAATAGTCAGTCATTGGGGGATAAGATAGTTCTTTGGCGTCAATCTCCTACGGGCGGAGATTACAGAATCGGAGTAGGTACAAATTCATCCATGTGGCTGAGAGCTAGCGACGGATTCGACTTTTATACTGGTGGTTCAGGTCCCTCCGTAGAACAGTTCCGGATAAACGGCAACGGCAATGTCGGCATCGGGACAACGAGCCCGGCGTATAAATTGGATATTTATGACACTACCAGACCTGTCTTACGCCTTCAAAATCCAGGTAATTTTGCCGATGTAAACCTCATGGCAGGAAGTAGTAATTTTTGGATGACTGCCAGAGATATGGGTTATCTTTCATTTTATATAGCTCCTGGTACTCCGGGCTGCACTACCGGTGACGGCTCCCAGGGGTTGATGCTATTTGGTAGTGGCACTGTTGTAATAGGGACTCCTGGGTCGGATCCATCCCCTGCTTTTGGTCATAATGCTTATAAACTCTATGTAATTGGTAATGCTTATGCCACCGGTAGCTTTACAACTGCTTCAGATATCAGATTCAAAAAGAATGTTTCTGCCATAAATAAAGCCCTGGACAAAATTTTAAAGCTGAGGGGAGTCATCTTTGAATGGAAGACAAAAGAGTATAAAAATAAGAATTTTCCAAAAGGCAAACACTATGGCGTCATAGCCCAGGAAATCGAGAAAGTGCTTCCAGAAGTTGTCAATACAGAGAAAAGTGGAGAAAAGGGCGTTGCCTATTCAGAAATTATACCTGTATTAATAGAAGCAATAAAAGACCAGCAGAAACAGATAGCGGGGCTGAAAGAACAGCAAAAAGCACAGCAAAAGCAAATAACGGAGCAACAAAAACAGATAGATAAGCTGAATGCACAGCAAACGCAAATAACAGAGTTAAAAGCACAGAATAAATTGCTTGAACAAAGGCTTATGGCAGTGGAAAAAACCATAAAAGGTAAAAGAAAATGAGGGCACTTTAAATCCCTCCTTAACCCCACCTAACCTCCCCTTAAATTAAGGGGGGGCAAAGAGTTATCCCCCCCTTTGCCAAAGAGGGGGCGAGGGGGAGTTAAAATACCAGAGAGGATTTAACCTTTAATGGGAATTCTGGAATTATCTAACTTTATCAATGAAAAAATTAATGCACTGGGATTATCCAAAACAGAGCTTGCCCAGCGTGCAGGAATTTCCAGATCCGAGCTTTATAAGCTGCTTGATGGAGATGTTCGCAGTGCGAGACTTGTTACATTTATTTCTTTAGCTAAAGTGCTTAAGGTTCACCCATTTATCTTAATAAACTCATTTTTAATGATGATGGATATTCCTGAAAACGGGCAACAAACTGGAGATTCCAGTGATAAAGATTAATTTTACCAATCGTGACAAATGTTAACAAATTTTTAACATGAAATGAACCCTTTGTCCACTTTAGTGTACATTCTCCAGTTTATAATAATAACAAGAATATTCACGGAGGTGAGAAATGTAAAGTAAATTATAGTGGGAGAGCTTGCTCTCCCCAAAAAAAAGGCAAAGCAAGCTTTGCCACTACAATTACAAAAAATGGGTTTCAAGTTTTCTGAATGGTATGATCGGAATAAAAAATAAAAAAGGAGTGAAAGAGATGCGAATTGAACAGATACAAACTGGAGATACATATCGTACCCAGCTCCCTCTGGTAGAAAGTCAATTAGGCAATCAAAAGGTTTATAAGCTAGATGCCCAAAAGTTTATTGATAACACTGACCACGATTTTTCAGTTCCTCCCGATAAAGATATGATACTTGTTAAGTTTGATAAAGGTGCTAAAAAATGGACACCTGTCAATGAAATAAAGAAAAATATTCAAGAGAATAAACTTGTAGGAGAATATGGCTTATGGAAAGATAAAGAAGTTTCGGAAGGTTTAATTTTTAAAAAAGTTTTAAGACCTAAAGATAATATTGTTCAGCGTGATGAAGTAATTCCTTTTAAAGAAATCCTGAATCAAGAATATTTTCTACGTGGCTTCGTTCTCCCTCTGGACGATACTTTAAATACTAAGATAACTGACGCACATATAAGTCTTCATAATGGTCCTAAAGGAACCATAGCGATGTTAGAAGCTAATCATAAAGTAATTAATAATCCTGCCGCTGATGATCCGCTTGAAGATTGATGCACGGCCGGATTATTGAGGAAAGCGATTTACCTGAAATATAAGCAAAAGGTTCAATAGGAAAAAGAGATACGGGGTGTCCTTTTTCCACTCAAATCGTTAAAGACATCTTTGATAAAAACTTATAAAGGAGGAAATTATATGTCAATAATTGATGGCTCTATGAGAATACCAGAAAAGGTTATTCAGCCTGCGGTTGAAAAGAAGTCCGAGGTTATCAAGGAAGCAGAGGCTCATCCAAGGAGTGAGGATAAAGTTACACTGGGTGAAAAGGTTAAAGGCTTGGCTGAAGAGGCTGTTGGCTTCGCTATAGCTGCCCCTGTAGCTGCTGTTGCACTGCCGGTAGGAATAATAGGAAACGCTATAAAAGGCGGAGAGAGAGGAGCAATAAAAGCTCTGGGAGCGAAGAATAGATTTCCTGAAGGAGATACCGTGAAAATCGCTGGCAGAGTCGGTCAAAACAAGCTTGTTATCAAGTTTGACAGGGTAGGTGAAAGAGATGCCGTGGAAGCTGCTAGCGTCTTCGGTCCGCTAGTTCCATTATACGTTCTTTATGGCTTAGCTGGGTACGAT
>JAMDEM010000061.1 GCA_023486985.1 Bacillota bacterium | reverse complement strand
TTTTACTGATAGCCTTAACAGCTGCTAAAACAGGCAATAAAGACAAGATCCGTTTTCTTAAATCTTTTATTCCCACTATTTAGTTTTCAAAGAGCGAGTTTTCTGAAGGCCTATTAATGAAAATTTATTCTGATTAAGAAGCTCCTAAACCTTCTTAAATTGCAATTTCCCATATTATTTTATTTTGCCGGGCTGTCCGAAAATGCTGGTTTTTGTCATTTTTAAAATAAGATTTGACTTATTTAAAATTAATTGATAAGCTTTACATATACAAAAAGCAAGTCCTTCAGGGAAGGCTGCTAAAAACTTCAAACCTCTGGTGCAAAGATGACAGCACATATGAACATCTGGACAGTAGCAGCTATAGTTTTCGCTTTAAACCTGCCCTTTGGGTACTGGAGAGCAAATGTTAACAGGTTCTCCGGGCAATGGTTCCTCTCCGTTCACATTCCCATTCCTGTAATAATAACCATTCGTATCTTATCGGGAATCGGCTGGCATCTTATTACAATTCCTGTAACAGCGGGAGCTTTTCTTCTGGGCCAGCTTTTGGGAGGACAGATTCACTACCAGCTAAAAAAAATCTTTAAGATTCCTCTCTCTTCCTGCCTTTTCTGCGATTTAATGAAGAATATAAAAAACGCATGCTCCAGGTAATGTATTAAACATATACATGTGTATTGTTTGAGAACGCCTTGAAGCATTGACAAAATTTTATTTTTTTGTTAAGTTTTTCACTAGTATGTCCATGGGCTGTATTTTATTGCATTGACAGGATCTGCAGCCAAGAAAAATTTTGTGTGCCGAAATTTTTTAAAGTATGCCGGCATGAAAGGTTAGGGTAAGAAGATGCTATTTAAACTTCTTGACAAGGATGAATTCAAAAACCTTGTCAATATTCTTCTTCAGTCAAATGAGGTCATTGCGCCAAAACAGGTGGGCGTTAATGTTACGGGAAAAACTTTACATCAATACCTGCCGGTTACAAGTTTTGATGAAATAGACCTAACCTACGAAACAACCCAATACTCTGCCAAAACCTATTTTCTGCCCTACAAAGAAAACCTTTCCACTTACCGCTTCGATGAAAAAGACTGGAAGCAGGAAATCCGCTACCGGCAGGAGCCAAGAGTAATGCTGGGTCTTCATGCCTGCGACATTCACGCCCTGCTTAAACTTGACAAAGTTCTTGCCCGCGACAATTTCCCCAGCCCTTATTATATTGCAAGGCGGAAAAATGCGTTTATTATAGGAATTGACCACGAGCCCTGCGAAGGCGGTTTCTGCCGCTCTCTTGGAACTGATACAGTAAATAACGGTTTTGATTTATTCCTTACCGACCTCGGCGAGCGCTACTTTGTTTCAATCAACACCGACCTTGGCTACAGAGTGCTTTTGCAGGTAAAAACTAAAGATGTTACAGAAGAAGACACCCGTAAATATCTACTGACGAGAAAGAGCATTTCCGATGCTTTTCAGACCCATGTAAACGTACAAAATCTTCCAAACCTGCTTGACCTTGAATTTGAATCAAAAGTGTGGAACAAATGGGGACAGAAATGCTTAAGCTGTGGAAGCTGTTCCATGGTCTGCCCCACCTGCTACTGCTACGGCGTTACCGAACGGGTATCCATGGACTTTAAGAGCGGTGCAAAAGTCAAGCAGCTTTACTCATGCAATCTTGTGGATTTTGCCACAGTAGCGGGCGGACACAACTTCAGGCCCAACAGGGAAACCAGGTTAAAATACCGTTACTACCACCAGCACCGCGGTTTTGTGGAATCATACGATGAACCCAAATGCGTGGGCTGCAACCGCTGCGGCAGGGTTTGCCTGGCAGAAATAAATCCGCCGGATATAATCCGGGATATCCAGATGGAGGAAAGATAATGAAAATCCCTCTTTACCATTATGACATCATGAAAGAAAGAGAAATCCAGCAGCCTGTGGACTTTAACCGCCACAGGCGATTGAAGCACACTGACAAGACCTTCAAGGCTGAAATATCAAGCATCACAACCCTTACCGACATGGAAAAACTTTTCCATCTCAGAATCCTTGATGAGGCGGAGCGCGAGCGTTTTACCTTTCTTCCCGGACAGTTTGTAATGCTTGAGGTTCCGGGCTACGGAGAAGTTCCTATTTCAATATCAGGCTCCCCTTCAAACAAAGGATTAATCGAGCTTTGCATCAGAAAAGCCGGTACTGTTACCGGAGTTCTGCACAAAGCCAAGCGCGGCGCTTTAGTGGGCATAAGAGGTCCCTTTGGCACTCATTTTCCGCTGGAAAAAATGAAAGGCTATGACATACTGCTTATCGCCGGAGGCTTGGGCCTTGCGCCTTTAAGAGCGCCTATTTTTGCAGTAACCGAAAACCGTCCGGACTACCGCAAAGTTGATATAATGTACGGCACCAAGGATCCGTCCCAGCTGCTTTTTGATTATCAGTATGAGCAGTGGAGGCGCATAGACGGCGTTAACCTTCATATTATCGTTGAAAAGGCTGATGATAAATGGACCGGGGATGTGGGTTTAATCACCAAACTTTTTGACAAAATTGAAATTGTCCCTCATGAAACTTATGCGATTGTCTGCGGTCCTCCTGTAATGTTTAAGTTTGTCTGCGCCTACTTGAGCAAAATAGGGGTTCCCATGGACAGGATGTTTGTTTCTCTTGAGAGGCGCATGCACTGCGGCATGGGAAAATGCTGCCGTTGCAACATTGGCTCCACCTATACCTGCATTGACGGACCGGTATTTGACTACTGGACTGTTATGAATTTAAAGGAAGCCATCTAAAGAGGGGGCTTTATGAGATACCTTAGTATAGAACCAACAAAACCAAAAGTTGCCGTTTTCGACTTTACAAGCTGTGAGGGCTGTGAGCTTCAGCTTGCAAACAAAGAAGAAACCCTTGTGGATTTTTTGAAGGCAGTTGAAATAGTAAACTTCCGGGAAGTTTCCTCGGCAAAGAGCGATGATTATGAAATCGCTTTCATTGAGGGAGCAGTAAGCAGAAGCGATGAGATAGAACGGCTGAAAAAGATAAGGGAGAAAGCCCGCGTGCTTGTTGCGCTTGGCTGCTGCGCCTGCTACGGCGGAGTTAATAAACTGAAAAATGCATTCGACCTTTCCACCGCCAACAGGGAAATATACGGCAATTATCCAAAGGACAGCATGCCTGTCCGGGCTATAAAAGATGTGGTGCCTGTTGATATGGAAATTCCCGGATGCCCCGTCAACAAGGAAGAAATCGAGCGCATTATCCAGCATCTTTTGCTGGACATAAATTATAATTTTCCTGTTTATCCTGTCTGCGTTGAATGCAAGCAAAAATTTAATGTCTGCATGTTTGAAAAAGGACAGCTATGCCTTGGCCCCATTGCAAGAGCCGGATGCAGTGCACCATGTCCCACGGGTGGACTTGGCTGTTACGGCTGCCGCGGGCCGGCGGCTGACCCTAATTATGATGAATTTTTTGAAATTGCCAGAAGACGGGGGTTTGCGGAACAGGAAGTTAACGAGCGCCTGAGCTTCTTCGGCGGATTTAACGGCATAGCGATGGGAGTACAAAAATGAAAACAAATTTAAATGTTGACGTTCATCATCTTGCCCGGGTTGAAGGACACGGGAATATAAAAGTAAAAGTTGAAAACGGGAGCCTCAAAGAAGCAAGCTGGGAAGTTGTTGAAACTCCGCGATACTTTGAATTTATGCTGAAAGGCAAACACTACACCTCTGCCGGCATATTGACTGCAAGGATTTGCGGAATATGCTCCATTGGCCACTGCCTTGCAAGCATAAGAGCCACGGAAAATGCCTTTGGTATAACCATCCCCGAGGCGGCGCAAAAACTGAGACTTCTTGCAAAACACGGAGAAACTCTGCAGAGCCATTTTCTGCATCTCTTCTTCCTGGCTGCGCCTGATTTTGTCGGCTTGCCGAGCGCCATACCCCTTGTGGACTTAAAGCCCGAAATTGTAGCCCTGGCTCAGCGCCTTAAAGGTATGGGAAACAGAATATGCGATGCCGTGGCGGGAAGAACCACTCATCCCGTTTCCCTCCAGGTGGGCGGAGTGGCGGTTATGCCCGACAAACAAAAACTGCTTGATTTAAAAGGCGAGCTTGAGGGGTCTCTTGAGGCTATGAAAGCAGTGGTTGAGCTTTTTAAAACTTTCCAGATTCCTGATTTTGTGAGGGAAACCGAATTTGTTTCATTAAAAGGAGAAAAAGATTATCCTTTTATCGGAGGGAACATAGTATCAAGCGACGGAAAGGAAATGCCTGAAGCCGATTACCGGAAAGTTACCAATGAATATGTTACGCCAAACAACACATCCAAATGGTGCAAGTTCTCGCGCGCCTCTTATGCCGTGGGAGCACTTGCCCGTTTTAACAATAACCATAAATTCCTTCATCCAGCTGCCGCAGCTATTGCAAAGGAACTGGGTCTTTCGCCTGTTAGCCACAACCCGTTCATGAATAATGTTGCCCAGCTTATTGAATGTGTTCATGCGGCGCATGATTCGATAAGGCTTATTGATGAGATTGTTAAAATGAAACCTGCCACCCAGACAATGGAAAAGGTGCAGGCTAAAGCCGGAACCGGAGTCGGGGCAGTTGAAGTACCGCGCGGAATTTTATTCCATTGCTATGAATACGACAAGAACGGCTACATTGTAAAAGCTGACTGCGTGATACCTACCACGCAGAACAATGCAAACATTCATTTTGACATGGGCAGTCTTGTGGAAAAATTTGCATCAGCCGAGAATATGACGGATGAAAAACTTGAGCTTCTCTGCTCAATGCTGGTGCGCTCATATGACCCGTGCATTTCCTGCTCGGTGCATTAAAATAAGCAGGTATGATATCCCAATTTTTCAAGCCTCTTTATGCTAAAGAGGCTTTATCTTTCCATAAAAACAGTTGTTTTTTAATCGCCTCCTGTTACCAGGAGGTTTATATAAAAAGCTGTAGAAAAAAACCTATATGTCTCAACCAAAATTTTTTTCTTTTGGAACTGCCTTAATATTTGAGAAAGAATGTAATATTTTCTCGCAAAAATTAGTTGATTCAATTAATAAAATTCGGAACATCCAAATTCCACTGGTTGATGCTTTTCCTCGTGCCAAAAAATTAGATTACGTGTCTCAGTCCCTCGATTTTTTTAAATTCAGATCGGAATTTATTCTTGACAATTTGGAGAAAAACGACTCCAAGTATCTTGAAATATTGCGCACGCTGATCAGGGGCTTAATGGAAATTTATTGTAGAATAATTTTTCTAAAAAATGTTGATGAAATAGAAGCAATTAAAAGAATAATTTGGCAGGATCTCTTTTTTATTGCAAGAGTAATTAAAAAAGATCCCTACAACAATTTCATTAACCAATGCTATAAATTTTGCAAACAGAAGAATATTAATATACCTCTATTCGATGAAATTTGCTTATTATATGAGGAGTCCGTAAAAAATATCAAATTGCCCAAAAAGCTAGACAAATTTAAAAAAGAGTTCGATTTCCCATCTGTTCGCTCCATAGTAGTGAATTATCTTGATGAAAAAAATGTGCCAAAATTATCCAAATATTATTTTTACCACTTACTCAGATTTGTCCGATCAGATGGGAAATCGAACTCTTT
>JAMDEM010000146.1:1397-5698 GCA_023486985.1 Bacillota bacterium | reverse complement strand
TTTCCGATAATTACTTTCCTTCGCCCTATTTTATCTGATAAAGCGCCAAAAGGCGTGGCAAGAATGGTATAGACCATGTTGAATAAGAGCCAGATGAGCGGTATGTGAGCAATACTAACGCCAGTTGCCTGCGCCCTTAGAAGAAGAAAAGCATCAGATGAATTAGCAAGAGTGAAAATTGCGGCAATTATCAGAAAGGGTATGAATTTATGATCCAGCGACGCCCATCCTTTAAGAGGAGGCTCTCCTTTGTCATCACTGCTCTTGAAGGTTTCTTTTATGGAAAAAACAAGAAAGATAACAGCAAATACTCCGGGAATTATTGACAGAAGAAATATGAACCTGAAAAGACCTTCCTGCGGGTTTATTGCTTTGAAAAAAGAATTCACTTTGCCGGCATTCATCATAAGTACCAGAGAAGCAATTAATGGACCGATAACTGCTCCCGCGGTATCCATTGTCCTGTGTAGCCCGAATGCTTTTCCTCTCTGAGATTCCTCGGTAGAATCCGCAATCAGGGCGTCTCTGGGCGAGGTACGGATTCCCTTTCCTGTTCTGTCAAGAAAACGCAGAACCAGCACATGCCATCCGGCAGTTGCAAATACAAGCACGGGTTTGGTTATGGCGGAAATTCCATAGCCTAGGAGGATAAGAAACTTTCTTTTCTTGAATTTATCGGATATCCACCCGGAAAAGACTTTCAAGACGCTCGCGGTAGTCTCGGCAATTCCCTCAATAAATCCGATAAAAGATTTGCTGACGCCGATTGCACTTAAGAAAAGGGGAAGAACGGGATATATCATTTCGCTTGCAATATCAGTGAGAAAGCTTACGATTCCCAGAAAAACTACATTATGGCTGAAACCGGCAATTTTTTTCTCTTGTTGTTCCATATTGCTAATGCTTTTTCCCCCTCACCCTAGCCCTCTCCCCGGGGGGAGAGGGGATATTAACTCCCCCAGCCCCTCTTTAGAAAAGAGGGGAGAATCTATTGTCCTCCTCTTTTTTGATCCCGACTGTACTGACAGAAGAGCCCGCCTCTTTAGAAAAGAGGAGAGAATCTATTGTCCTCCCCTTTTTTGATCCCGACTGTACTGACAGAAGAGCCCGCCTCTTTAGAAAAGAGGAGAGAATCTATTGTCCTCCTCTTTTTTGGTCCCGGCTGTACTGACAGAAGAGCCCGCCTCTTTAGAAAAGAGGAGAGAATCTATTGTCCTCCCCTTAATTTAAGGGGAGGTGAGGAGGGGTTATTATTTAAAAACTTTTCTCCTCCCAGGGTACTTCCATATTCTTTAAGGCTGAAGCCGTTAAAGATTCCGCCGTATCTCCGCATGTAGGAAAACAGGCAATGCCGCCTCTTATCTTTATCCAGAAGTTTGGGTACTTTTTGCTTCCCGGATAAGCATGAGATTCAGCTTTTTCCCGGAATTTAACGGCGGCTTTTAAAGCCCCGTCAACAAAAGTTTCAGGAAAGATTATAATTAAGCGCTCATCTTTCCTGAAAGCAATATCCACCGTCCGGCTTTTGTTCTTAATCATTTTAGCCATTTCTTTTAGGACCGCAGTCTTCATCTCTTCGCAAGCTTCCTCGCAGATTTGCGCCTCTAAAATTAAGAGAGATATGGGCGAATCATATCTCTTTGACCTGTTTAACTCTCTTGCAAGGATGCCTTCGAATAATGAACCGTCAAGGAGCTGAGTAAGGGAATCGAGAGTTTCTTTTTTCATTAAGCAGTCCCTTCAGTTTTAGTCCAGATTGCTCCCTCGCCAAGAAGAGATTCCACGCTTTTAAAGAATTCAGGGGTGTCTGTTACCCACATTGTTTTTTCAAGCGCCATGGTTGTTCTTCCTTTGCAGCTTTCAAGATGAAGATAGACAGGTTTGTCGCCTTTGCAATTTGTTATTATGTCTTTTAAATTTGGAAGAATGTCACATTTATTGACTTCCACTTTTATGTGGAAGCAGCTGTTGTTTTTTCTGGAGAAAGCGCCGTTTGTAAAACTACCGGCGGCAGTATGTCCCGCAGAGCCGTTTAAAGGCGCAATTGACACGGCAAGCACCTTTGCTTCTTCGGCTTGAGGCTCTTCTTCATCTGAATCTTTTTCAAACCTTTCTTTTATGTCAACTTTTCCGCTGATAACAAGAATGGCTTCTTCATTAATCAAAGATGAAGTTTCTTCATAAACTTTCGGAGGAACGATAACTTCCACCGTACCGGTAAAATCTTCGAACTGCAGGAAAGCCATGGGCTGATTGTTTCTGGTAAATATTTTCTTGATGGTTTTTACCAGCCCGCCGATTTTAATCTCCGAGCCCTGGGCAAGTTCTGAAAGCTGTTCTATAGTCAGGCTTACGCACTTTTTTAGCTCTTCGGCAACTTCTTCCAGCGGATGAGCTGAAAGATAAAGACCTATCATTTCTTTCTCCATGGAAAGGAGCTGTTTTTTTGAAAATTCCTCCTGGTAAGGGATATCAGGAGCCGGCTTTAAACCTTCATCTAAAGCTCCGTCAAAGAAAGAAATCTGTCCGCTGTTTTTTTCGCGTTGAATCTGCGCTCCGTACTCTAAAGCGGAGTCAAGATTGGCAAGAAGGGTTGCCCGGTTGGGACCGATGCAGTCCATGGCTCCGCTTTTTATCAGGCTTTCCATGACTCTTTTATTGCAGAGCCTTAAATCCACTCTTGATGAGAGGTCAAAAATATCCTTGAATTTGCCGCTCATCTCCCGTGTTTCGATTATTGATTCTATGGCGGCTCTTCCGGCATTCTTAATAGCACCCATGCCGAATCGTATGCCGTCTTTTTCAACCTTAAAATCAACAAGGCTTTCGTTAATATCAGGGGGATAGACATTTATGGACATATCCTTGCATTCCTGAACGAAAAAGCTTACCTTTTCGATGCTGTCCATAATGCTGGTCATAAGGGCTGCCATATATTCTTTCGGGAAATTTGCCTTAAGATAGGCTGTCTGGTAGGCAACCATGGCATAAGCGGCGCTATGGCTTTTGTTAAATCCGTAGCCGGCAAAAAATTCCATTAATTCAAAAATCTTTTCTGCGATTTTTTTGCTAATGCCGCTTTTTACCGCTCCGCTTTCAAATATCTCGCGGTGCTTTGCCATCTCTTCCGGCTTTTTCTTACCCATGGCTTTTCTTAATTCATCTGCCTTTGCCATGGAATAGCCGGCTAGATTGGCTATCTGCATTACCTGCTCCTGATAAAGAATTATACCGTAGGTTTCTTTCAGGATAGGCTCAAGGCTTGGATGCAGGTATTTAACTTTGCCTTTGCCGTTCTTTCTCTTGATAAAATCTTCCACAACTCCGCCGCCAAGAGGTCCCGGGCGGTAAAGGGCATTAAGAGCCACTATATCTTCAAATTTAGAAGGTCTAAGCAGTTTTATGTAACGGCGCATTCCCGGACTTTCAAGCTGGAATACGCCCAGAGTCTGTGCATCTCTCAGGAGCTGGTAAGTTTTCTCATCATCCATCGGTAAATTCAGAATGTCAATTTCCTGCCCCAGCGTTTCTTTTATTATATTGATGCAGTCACTCATTACGGTAAGATTTCTTAAGCCCAGGAAGTCCATCTTTAACAATCCTATGCTTGCAAGGGAATTCATCTCATACTGGGCAACAATTTCATCGCCGTTCATTCTCTGGAGGGGCACATGTTCGGGAAGCGGGGCTTCAGATATAACAACGCCGGCAGCATGTATGGATGCGTTTCTGGCAAGTCCCTCAATTGATTTAGCAAGCTCAAGGAGCTGTTTTATCTTCTGGTCTTTATCATATAATTCTTTTAGTTCCGGGACGGAAAGACTGTCCTGGATATTTTTCCCGAAGGGAATCAGCTTTGCCACTTTATCAACCAGAGGCAGCGGGAGATTAAGGGCTCTTCCCACATCCCTTATTGCCGCCCTGGCTTTCATTCTTCCAAAAGTGACAATCTGGGTTACACGGTCGGAGCCGTATTTTTCGGCAACGTACTTTATTACTTCATCACGCCTTCTCCAGCAGAAATCGGTGTCAATATCAGGCAGGCTCTTTCTTTCAGGATTAAGGAACCTTTCAAAAATCAAACCGTTCCGGATAGGATCAATTTCTGTTATTCCAAGAAGATAGGCAACGAGACTTCCTGCAGCAGAGCCTCTGCCGGGACCTACCGGTATGCCCTTTTTTTTGGCGAAATTGATGAAGTCCCAGACAATTAAAAAATATGCTGCCAGTCCTTTTGAGTTTATCACCCCAAGTTCGTAATCAAGTCTTTTGTCAAGTTCCCCGCCTGCTCATGGAAGGAC
>JAMDEM010000146.1:0-1387 GCA_023486985.1 Bacillota bacterium | reverse complement strand
ATTTTCGGAGCCGGGAATATTTTCTCCATGCCTTCACGGCATAATTTCTCAAGGAATGCTTCAAGGGGTTCGCCGTTTGGAGTTATAAAATGGGGAAGGTGGGTTTTTTCAAGGTCCAGGGATAGATTGCATTCAGCGGCAATTTTTGACGAGTTGGAAACAGCCTCAGGAATCCAGGAGAAAAGGGAATTCATCTCTTCTTCTGATTTGAAGTAAAATTCATCGGTTTCAAATTTCATTCTGTTGGGGTCATCAAGAGTCTTGCCGGTCTGGATGCACAAAAGGACATCATGGGCAACGGAATCCCGTCTTTCCAGGTAGTGAGTATCGTTGGTGGCAACAACCGGGATATCAAGTTCTTTTACAAGTTCCGCCATGAGGGGATTAATTTTTTTCTGCTCGGAAATATTATGGTCCTGGATTTCAAGATAAAAATTCCCGGCTCCGAAAATTTCCTGGTATTCTTTTGCCGCCTTTGCTGCCTTATCTTTTTGTCCTTCCATGAGCAGGCGGGGAACTTCGCCGGCAAGACAGGATGTTAAGGCGATCAAGCCTTCCGAATGTTTTTTAAGAAGTTCTTTATCAACGCGGGGCTTATAGTAAAAGCCTTCAAGATTGGCAAAGGTCACAAGCTTAAGAAGGTTTTTATAGCCTGCTTCATTTTTTGCAAGCAGGAGAAGATGAAATGGGGAGTCGTCAACTTTTGGGGTTTTATCAAACCGGGTTCTCTGGGCAACATAAACCTCACAGCCGATGATGGGTTTTATGCCGGCTTTTTTTGCCGCAAGATAAAATTCCACTACCCCGTACATTACTCCGTGGTCGGTAAGGGCAACGGCATCCATGCCCAGTTCTTTTGCCTTTGCCACGATTGATTCGCAGCGTGAACTTCCGTCAAGCAGGCTGTATTCAGAGTGAAGATGAAGATGGACAAAGTTTCCCAAAACCGGACCTCCCAAGTGTTTCTATACTTCTACGGGAATCAAGCCTTTCCTTTAATGGTGAAAAACTAAAACAGGCTAATTATAAGTTCACTTTTTACTGTCAAAGACAGGAGAAAGGCAGCTATTGCTGTCCCCTTTTGAATAGTGGTCCGGGCAAATAAATACACCCCATGCCGCCTACTTCATTTATTTGAGTCCGCAATGCTTCCGGTAGATTCAAAAGAAGTTTGGGAATCGCTTTACAACAAGTCCCTTTCGGAGATTCATCAAATATAATACAATCCTCATTTAACATGATACAATTTTCATTTACAATAATGCCAAAACTATGCTGGTGTTCATCAGCTAATCGCATGTGAGTGTTACACATCACCAGATTACCATTTGACTGTACCTGTAAATAAGGCGGTTTTATTATTTGAGCCTTGTTTACTTCCTGAATT
>JAMDEM010000187.1 GCA_023486985.1 Bacillota bacterium | reverse complement strand
TGAACAGCCCAGCCCGGAGATGGAAGCTCTTATCGGGAAGGATAAGTATGAATCATTTTTTGAGATGGCTAAAACCCACATCCTGAAGATGGACCGCAACTCCGAAAGCTTTCTGCCACAGGCGGCACAGAAGATTGTATCCACCGCCCTTGAGCAGGAATACGGCGAAAAAGTCACCAAAGACCCCGGCTATCCCCAGATGGAAAAAACGCTGACTAAAAAAATTCTTGACGACCCCAGGTACCGGGAAATGGTGGAAGAATTTTTAAAGACCCTCAGTTTATAATTTATAAACTACCCTGCAGTCTTGCTGTATGACACTCCTCAAGAAAAACTGCAGAGTCTTCAATCTCAAAATATTCCTGCCGGCATGAGAATTGCCTTTGCAAAATTTTGAGTGTCAATGTATTTTCTCGCCGCCTCAAGAACTTCTTCCGAAGTAACTTCCTTAATTCTTAACGGGTATCTCTCCAGTATTTCATATCCGCCGCCCAGGAGTTCCATATAAGCATAACGGCAAGCCTGGGACTGATTTTTTTGAAGAGATATTTCATACAAGCCAAGCATATATTTTTTTGCTCTTTCAAGCTCATCTGCCGGGACTTTTTTCCTTCTTATTTTCTCAAGCTCAGCCAGCATTGCCTCGTGAGCTTTATCCTTCTGCTCAACGCTTGTGCCGATAAAAGATTTAAAAACTCCCACATCCGCTCTTGCATCGTAAGAGGCGCTTACCGAATAGGCAAGCCCTTTTTTATCCCTTAATTCAATAAAAAGGCGCGAGCCCATTCCAGCCAGAACGTGAGTAAGAACATCAAAAGCAAAATAATCTTTATCATTTACTGAAGGAGCCTGAAACCCCAGTGAAAAAACCACCTGCCTTTTTTCACTGGTTTCGTTAAGAATTCTGGCTTTTTTCAGGGGCGGAGGGGGCGGAAGAAATTTTACTTTCTTTTCCGGCTTCGGCAGGGAATAAAATTTCTCTATAATCTTTTTTTCCACTTCCCGCCTTTTAAGGTCTCCAACCAGGGCTATCACCATTCGGGAAGGATGATACAATTCCTCATGCCATTTAACCAGCTCTCCTTTTTTAATGGAAGAAATTGATTTCTCTTTTCCCATAACAGGAAAGCCGTAAGGATGGCCGTCAAAGAGAGCCTCCTCGCAAAGCTCCAGGCAGCAGCTGAAAGACTCATCTTTTTTACGGGCAATTTCAAGTAATATATTTTTTCTTTCTTTCTCAACTTCCCCGGCAGAAAAGGCTGGATTTAAAATACAGTCTGCAAAAATCTCCAGCCCTTCATCAAAATGTTTTGCAAGGACATTCATCGAGCAGCCAAAAGTATCCTTTGCAGTAAAGGGCGTAAAAGTTGCTCCCATGTATTCGATGCGCCTTGCAATCTCCTCCGCGCTTTTCGTCTTTGTGCCTTTAAGAAGCATCCGCTGGGTGAAGTGAGAAATTCCGCTGAACTCTTTTTTTTCAGCTCTAACGCCTCCGGCAAAGAAAGCGCAGAATGAAACGATTGGCGTAGAATGATTTTCTTTTGTTATTATTCTTATTCCGTTTTCAAGAGTGCGAAGCTGAGTCTTTAAAGTTTCAATTTTTGAAAGAATTTTCATTTACTTCCTCTTTCCATTGGGTATGTAAGTTACAAGGCTTGCATTTTCCCTGGCAAGATATTTTCTTGCGCATCTCATAACATCCGAGGCTGTAACGGCATACAGTTTCTGAACATACCGGTCCGCCATGGTATAATCACCCAGGGCTTCATAATAGCCGGCTTTTCTTCCCTGTCCCTCCACTGTTTCCTGAGCAAAAATATATTTACTCTCCACCATATTTTTTGCTTTTCTAAGTTCCTCGTCAGATACCGGTTTTTCTCTCAATTTTTCTATTTCATCAAATATGGCTATTTCAACTTTTTTCAATTTTGCCGGCTCAAAAAGCGCTTCAACAACAAAAAGCCCGGGATCTTTTTCGGCAAAAACTGACGCATCAACGCTGGTAACGATTGAAAGTTTCTCTCTCAAGCCAAGGTTAAGCCTTGAAGACCTTCCCTCTCCGAGAATGGTGGCAAGAACGTCGCAGGCAAAGGTGTCACCGGCAAAGACACCGGGGATATGAAATCCCAGAGAAAGATGTCCGCCCTCTAACTTTCCCTTCATGTCGAGCCGGCGAAACTCATTCTGGGACGGCTCCCTTGCAGAAGGATTCGGATGAACATGACCCGGGGGCAGATGTTCAAAATGCTGGGCTGATTTGTTAAGAACTTTTGAAATATCAAAATTGCCGACTGCAACCACCGCCATATTATTCGGCTTATAGTAATTGGTATAAAAGCGGTTGATATCGCCGGCATTTATCTCTCTCAATACTTTTTCATATCCGATGATAGGCCTGCCGTACCTGTGTTTTATATAAGCAAGCCTCATCATTTTTTCAAAAGTATAGGCATCGGGCCTGTCCTCATACATCTTTAATTCTTCAATGATTACTCCCCGCTCTTTGTCAATTTCCGCCGGATCAATCATTGGATTAAGAACTGCATCACTCATTATTTCAAGAGCAGTAGAAAAATAACGTGCGGGAAGAACAATCCAGTAGCAGGTACAGTTATATGAAGTAAAACCGTTTAAATAACCGCCCAGGCTGTGAATTTCCTGTGCTATCTTTCCCACGGGACGAGTTTTGGTGCCCTTAAAAAGCATGTGCTCAACGAAGTGGGCAATGCCTGCTTCCTCCTCGCTTTCGTCAACCGAGCCGGCTCTCGCCCAGAGGCTTATAGATACAACCGAAGCAGGATAAACTTCCTTTACCAGTACGGTTAAGCCGTTGCCGAGAACAACTCTTGAAATATCAGATGCAAGTATAGCATGGGGCGGTTCCAGAATTTCATTCTTTTTCTTTTTGATCATTAAGCTCCTCCAAAATATTGCTTCCTCAATTTTCTATCAGATTATTTTTTTTCCTTCACACTACTTGGAAATGGTTGTTTTTACCTTATAATTCCCCGCGGAAGGAGGATTTTTCAACAAAAAATTAGAAAGAAGTGTTATGAGTTTTGAGCTTGCGCCCGGAACAATTCTCAACGAAAAGTATGTTATCAAAAAAGTCCTGGCTTCAGGTGATCAGGGCAGTATTTATCTTGCCAAAGACCAGAAAATCACTGAAAAAAACTGGGTCATCAAAGAACTTATACCGCCCCCTGGTATCTCTGAAGAAGATCTTGCATTTCGAAACGAGAAACTGCATGAAACCACGGACAATCTGATGCATTTTGACAATCCTCATCTAACAAAAATTCTGGAATATTTTTCAGAACACAAGCGCGAATATATCGTAATGGAATATTCGGAAGGTCTGAGTATCCGTGCTCTTTCAGAGATGATGGCAAGTTCTTCAACTTTCCCGGAAAACCAGGTTATCGAGTGGATGCTGCAGGCTTGCGACGCCCTTTATTACCTTCATGACAGACCTCAACCTTTTATCTTTGATGTTTTAAGCCCGGATCATATACTCCTTGACCAGCAGGGAAACATAAAGCTCATAAATTACGGCCTTGACAGGTTTTATGAACTGGGGCAGGATACTGCCGCCTTTGCACAGTCAAAGGAAGACCTTGCTTCCGAAATGCGCAGCCTCGGGGAAACTATTTATTATATAATGAACAAAAAAAAGCCGGATATAGAAGCTCCAGCTATCTACCCCAACATGTCGGAGGAGCTTCAAAAAATCATGCGCAGGCTCTTTGCTCTGGACCCCACCAAAAGCTACAATTCCTTTCTTGATTTAAAAAAAGAACTTGATGAAATCATTCATCCCAGCGCAAAACCTGCCGCAACGGAAAAGAAAGGACCTTCAAAACCTCTCATTGCATGGGCTTTTGGTCCCTTTCTGGAAAAGATTTTTCTTGCTGTTTTTGCCAATAAAATTGTTTCTATAGCTGCAGAAGTGCTTGTTGTTCTTCTGGCTATCGGCTTAATATTATTCAGTTTCTTACGCCCTGCTCACAATTACAGCAAATCAGGTCCGGCAGCATACATAATTTGCAACGGCAATGAACTCTGGACCATTGACCTTACCAGACGCAAGGTGATTAATAAGAAAACCTTTGAAGGGAAACTTGGCGGATTAACTTCAAATCTCAAAGATAATAAACTTTTTGTTTCAAACTTCGACAAAAACAGAATAATGGTTCTGGACTCCACCAACAACGATCCTGACCCGGAGAACCCCGGCTTCCCGGTATTAAATAATCCAGGCAAGCTATTTTTCAGCCACAACGGCAAAGACTTATTTGTTATTCACGAACCAACCAATAACATCTTCAGAAAAATTCTGGAATCCCCGCCGTCTGAGCCCGGCTCTACTCCCTCATCTCCGCCAGCCCCCCCGGAGCGCAATGTTTTTATTTATCCGGTAGGTAATGAACCAAAAGACCTTGCAGTTTCAAGAGATAATAAAGAAATTTTTGTTCCAAGCTATAAAACAAACAACCTGTACGTAATAAACCTTGAATCCAATATTACCAGTGCAGTTCTGCCAGTGGAAGGAGGTCCTTTTGGAACTCTTGTTTCCCCAAATAGAGAGGATTTATTTATAACATTGAAAGATTTGAGCTCCCTCATGGTTGTAAAAATAAACTCGATAAATCCGGAGACGGGAACGTTAACTTCGGACATTTATAATGACACTGGCGGGAAGGGCCCTGTGGCGCTTTTAATTTCTTACGATGGAACAACTCTTTATATCGCTAATTACGATTCCGGAACAATCGGGGTCTTTAATCTCACAACAAATAAACTTACTGATACTATAACTGTAGGACAGGGTCCCGTGGCTATGGCTTTTACGCCTAAAAGCTATTCGGAAAACTATATGTGGGTAATAAACGAACTTTCAGGAACAATTTCCGTAGTTGACCTTTTATCAAACCGTGTTTCAGAAACAATTCCTGTTGGAAAAAATCCGCAGGCTCTTTTCGTGGTTCCATGAGGTGATATTTTGAAAGCCCTTTACTTTGATTACGCGGCATCCACACCTCTTCACCCTGAAGTTCTTAAGGAAATGCTTCCCTTTCTTTCTATTCATTTTGGAAATCCTTCTTCCATTCATTCATTCGGGCGAACGGCAAGAGCAGGAATTGAAAAATCAAGGGAAAATCTTGCCTCCGTGCTTGACGCCGAACCGGTGGAAATTATTTTCACCAGCGGAGGGACAGAAGCTGATAACCTTGCCGTAATAGGCTCGGCAAGGGCATTAAGAGACACAGGTCGGCATATAATAACATCTAAAATCGAACACCCGGCGGTGCTCAGAAGCTGCCAGTTTCTTGAGAAGGAAGGTTTTTCCGTAACTTATCTTCCGGTTGACTCCAAAGGTTTGATTGACCCGGAAAGCCTGAGGGAAGCTCTCAGAAAAGATACAATTTTTATAAGCATAATGCACGCAAACAATGAAATAGGTGTCATTGAGCCGGTGGATGAACTTTGTAAAATTGCCCTTGAGGCACAAATTCCATTTCACAGCGACGGGGTTCAAAGTTTTGGATACATTGATGTGAATCTCGATAACCTGCCGGTTGATATGTATTCGGTTTCTGCCCATAAAATTTATGGTCCCAAAGGGGCGGGCGCTTTATATATTAAAAGAGGCACAAAAATTTCTTCTTTAATCTACGGCGGCGAACAGGAAAATCAGAAGCGAGCCGGCACGGAGAACACTGCTTCAATTGTGGGAATGGGGAAAGCGGCAAGACTTTCCCTTGATT
>JAMDEM010000082.1 GCA_023486985.1 Bacillota bacterium | reverse complement strand
AAAAGTTTATTCTCCCTTGCGGCGGGGGTAAGGTAGGATATTATCTTGTTAAGCATCTGGTCGCTGAGGGTCAGGAAATTACAATTATTGAAAAAGACAAAGAAAAGTGCGCCAGGATAAATGAAGAGCTTGGAAACATTTGCTTTCAGGGCGACGGCTGCGACCCCGGAATTCTGCAGGAAGCCGGTGTGGAAAGAGCCGACATTATCGCTGCCGTCACCGGCGATGACGAAGACAATCTTGTAATATGCCAGGTGGCAAAAACAAAATTTAACGCCCCTTTTACAATTGCACGAGTTAACAACCCCAAAAATGAGGATGTCTTCAAGAAACTCGGCATTGACGCCACTGTTTCAAGCACAAACATAATTCTTTCCATGATAGAGCAGGAAGTTGCTTACAAAGGAATTATGACTTCCCTTGCCTTAAAAAAGGGCGGCGTGGAAATTGTTGAAACACTGATAACCCCTAATTCGCCTTCAAACGGAAAACCAATAAAAGATTTGAATATTCCTGTACAATGCATAATCGCAGGAATAATCAGGGGTGAAGAGTTTATCATTCCAAACGGAAATTCCCAGCTTGCTTCCGGAGACCTGGTAATTACTCTTGCCAAGGAAGATAAATTCCCTGCTTTAAGGGAAGTGCTGGCGGGAAAGAGATAAGCAAGCTTGTTTTGCGGCATGAGTTACCCAAGAGGGTTGAGATTTGTCATTCTGAACGAAGTGAAGAATCTTAATCCGAGATCCTTCGCGATGCTCAGGATGACTGCGGGGTCTTCGATAGCAAAATAAGACAAGCTTGTTTTCTCACTTTATTTCAATGGCGTGCGCCTATGATTTTAATAGTTCGAAAATAATTATCTTAATGCCGGCGTGAAGTTTCCAATCCGTACTTCCGGAAGCTCCTTTTTGAAAGTTTCAATCATGTTTAAAATTCCTATAGAGCGCCCCTGCGGCAATTTTATCATCCTGAAATAAAGATCAGGGTCAATATTCAGGTTTCTAAGCTGTATCATGTTTACCGAACAGTCCCGGGCAAATTCAACCAGTGCTTTCAGCTCGTTTTCATTATCCGTTACCCCGGGCATCACCAGAAGATTTAATGATACAAAAACTCCTTTTTCCCGGGCAGTTTTTATTGAAGCTTTAACATCATCAAAAGAATAATCCACAGGACGAAAGTATAATTTATAATGTTCCGGTACCGCGCTGTTTAAGCTCACTCTCATGCTGTCAAGCCCGGCACCGGCAAGCCTAGCGATGACCTCAGTTTTGCTTCCGTTAGTATTTATATTTATGGTGCCTCTGGAAGTTTTAGAACGTATCTTTTTTATTGATTTTTCAAGCAGGTCGCCCAGCAGGGTGGGCTCCCCCTCGCATCCCTGCCCAAAGCTTACAATTGCATCAGGCGCTTCAAGGTGAGGCACGGCAATTTCAACAACTTCCTCTGTCTCAGCTTTAAATCCAATCCGGCTTTGCGGCGAAGGCGGAAGATGAGAACTCTGTAAAGATATACATCCCACACAGCGGGCATTGCACCGGGTGGAAACAGGTATTCCCCCCTCCCACCTTTGGTAGAAGATATTCTGGGCAGTGAGACACCTGTATTTTCTTGAACAGTTGGAAAGGTGTCTCAATATCCTGTTTTTTGGGAAAGCTTTCAGAATAGATTTTATTTTATTATCAAGATCCCGGCTGTTAAACTGCGAAACATCCCATCTGTAGTTATCTTCGGTACGTATAGCGGCAACGTAAAGCCTCTCGTCTTTATTTTGCGATTGGAATACCCCGCAGTCATCCTGAGCATCGCGAAGGATCTCGTATGGAGATTCTTCAATTCCTTCAGAATGACAAATCCCAGCCCTCTCAGGTAACTCATTCCGCAAAACAAACTTGCCCGAAGGACTACCCTGCAGCTTCCTGCGGGGTAGTTTATAAGAAACTGCGGTATATGCAAAAAAAGGAAGGGTAGTCGCCTGCTGTCGGTTTTTAAACGAAGGAACATATGTTCTGGTGTAGCCCGGAGGCAGAACTGCGCTTACCGAACTTGTTTCTTCTGATTTGCCGTAAATGCCTGAAGCAATGCGGATTTCTTCGATTTTACCAGAACGTCTGTTCGTTCCAAGGGGAGTCCTTCCCGGCAGAAAATGCAGTTCCGAGCTTGCCGGAAGCGGTATTAAAGCATCGGGCTCCATTATAACATGAGAATTTCCCGTTCTACCGAGAGCTGTATGGTTTTTTGTTTCTTCAATTTCTCCATACCTGTTTGCCCATACCGCAAGAAACATTTTAGATGTCCTTGCTGAAGGAGAGGGCTTCCTTTGTTATGGAAGCCAGAAAATCCTTGTTGCTTCTTGTCTTTGAAAGGCGGTCAAGAAGAAGCTCGGTCATCTCTTCAGGTCCAAGAATATCAAGTGCCCTTCTTAAGAGCCAGACTCTTCTAAGTTCCTGTTCATGGATAAGAAGCTCTTCATGGCGCGTTCCTGACCTTTTCACGTCTATTGCAGGGAATATTCTTCTTTCAGCAAGCCTTCTGCTAAGGTCAAGCTCCATGTTGCCTGTTCCCTTGAATTCTTCAAAGATGACATCGTCCATTTTGCTGCCGGTTTCTATTAACGCAGTAGCAATAATTGTCAGGCTTCCACCTTCCTCGATATTTCTAGCAGCGCCAAAAAAGCGCTTGGGCATTCTTAAGGCAGTTGTGTCAAGACCTCCGGAGAGAGTTCTTCCGCTTGAAGGAATAAGGTTGTTGTAAGCCCTGGCAACCCTGGTAATGCTGTCCAGAAGAATGACGACATCTTTCTTCGTTTCCACATACCGCTTTGCTTTCTCAAGAACCAGCTCAGCAACATGGGCATGCTGTTCCGGAGGCTCGTCAAAAGTGGAACTTACAACTTCGCCTTCCACCGATCTTTCCATGTCGGTAACTTCTTCAGGCCTTTCATCAATAAGAAGGGCAATAAGAATCACCTCGGGGTGATTGGTGGTTATGCCCTTGGCAATTTTCTTTAAAAGTATGGTCTTGCCGGCTTTAGGCGGAGCTACGATAAGACCTCTCTGTCCTTTGCCTATGGGAGAAATAAGGTCAATTATTCTGGTTGATAAATCTTTGGTATCATTTTCCAGCATAAATTTTTCGTTTGGGAATATGGGGGTGAGTTCATCAAAATGGGGCCTGGTGCGGGCAAGTTCCGGGTCCTGCTCGTTAACAGCAATTACTTTTAAAAGACCGTGGTATTTTTCGCCGTTTTTTGGAGGCCTGACCTGCCCCGATATCATATCCCCTACCCTCAGGTCAAATCTTCGGACTGACCTATTGGATATGTAGATGTCGCCGTTGCCGGGCAGATAGGAAGAGCTTCTCAAGAAGCCGTATCCTTCCGGCAAAACTTCAAGTATGCCGGATTTAAACATCAGCCCCTGCTGTTCAGCTTTTGTTTCCAGAATCCTGTAAACGAGCTGCTGTTTTTTAAGTTTCTGGTAGCTCGTAATGCCAAGCTCCTTTGCCATATCCAAAAGGTCAGTCCGGTTTAATTTGTCAAGTTCTGCCAGATTATCCATTTGATGAACACTCCCTTATTAAAATATCTTTATGATTTAACCGCTTGCTTCTTCGGCACTTTTGCCCAGTCGTCCAGAAATCTCTTTATTCCAATATCGGTAAGAGGATGAGTAATCATTTGCTTCAGAACTTTGAAAGGTATCGTTGCAATATGAGACCCGGCTTTTGCCGCCTCAACTGCATGCAGCGGGTGGCGGATGCTTGCCGCTATTATCTCGGTTTCAAATCCGTAGTGGTCAAAAACCGGAACTAGCTCTCTTATTAAAGTGAAACCGTCCCAGCTTGAATCGTCTATTCTTCCCACAAAGGGGCTTACAAAACTTGCTCCGGCAAGAGCTGCCATTACCGCCTGGTTCAGGGAAAAAACAAGGGTAACATTTGTTTTTATTCCTTCACTGCTTAAGACCTTGACTGCTTTTAAGCCTTCAGGCATTATGGGTATTTTGACAACGATATTTGGATGCCATTTTGCCAGCACCCTTGCTTCTTCAATGATTTTTGGCGCTTCCATGCAGACGGCTTCCGCGCTTATTGGTCCGTTAACGATTTTGCAGATCTCAGAAACAACTTCCTTGAAATCCCTGCCTTCAACGGCAATGAGAGAAGGATTAGTGGTTACGCCTGAGATTATCCCCCAGCTGTTTGCCTCTTTGATTTCCTCTATGTTTGCTGTATCCAGAAAAATTTTCACTTTTCTAACCTCCTGTATTTATTTTGCGATCGAAAACTCTGCAGCTATGCTGCGGAGTGTCATGCCGCAAAACAAGTTTCACTTATTAAGGAGAGCAAGCTCTCCCACTACATGCTCTTGTAGTTGCAAAGCTTGCTTTGCCTTTTTTAAAGGAAAACAAACTTGTTTATGATTGTTCAGCTTTCGAAATATAAACCGTACAAGCAAAAAAAAGTATTATCGATATAACAGCCATATAAATAAAATGGAAGATAAGACTCCCTGCACCGGCTGAAGCAAAAATAGCCTTATTCATGCCGTCCAGCACATAAAAGCTTGGAAGTATTGATGCAAGGACTTTCATTGATTTTGAAGCGTCAGAAAGCACAACAGGCATAAAAAATAAGATATATAAAATACTGCCGATTGAGCTTGCCACGGTGTGACCGGGAGAAAGCAACCCTACCAGTAGACCAACCAGCGAGAAAGTAACCGCCCCCATAATAAGCACGCCAAAGACTGCCGGCAGATTTTCAAGGGGCGTCCTGTTAAGCAGGAGAATAAGCAGTGCCCCTGCAAGGGTGAGCAAAATTCCCACACCGGCTTTACCTGTAAGTATTTCCCAGAATTTTGCCGGAGTAACCCTTATTGCCGCCAGGGTCTTTTTTTCCTTCTCTTCAATGAGAGAAGAAGTAACTATCATAAGCCCTCCAATTATGGTAAAAAGCGTCCAGACAATTACAAATTCCTGTTTTTTGTCAATTTTTGATTTATGGGCTCTTTCAACATTCATTCTTGCCGGAATATTCTGTCCTGCGTAGGAATGAAGTATCTCTATCAATAAAATCCTTATGGCGTCAGCCTGTCTTAAAGCTGTGTCGTCTTCAATGTACTGGCATGATGGAATTTCTTTCCCCTTTATTTTCAGGTCAAAATCATAAGGAATTATGACTCCTGCCTGAGCTTTTCCGTCCAATACCAGAGCTCTTAATTCTGCTTCATTTTGTGATTTTATTACTTCTAAAGACGGAGCGCCTTTTAAAAAGTCATAAAATCCTGACTTGCCCCGGTCGAAGACTGCCATTTTCAGGTTTACCGTGTCCGTTCCTGAGAAAACTATTGAGAACATGAGCGAAAGAATAATTGGAGTAAGAAGCGTAAAAACTACAGTCCTGCTCCTCAGGCAATCCAGGAAATCTTTTTTGAAAATAGCCAAAATCCTGGCCAGACTTTTCACTTCTGACCTCCGCTGTGCGCAAGAAAAACTGGGAATAAATCATAAAGCTGATTGTTTAGAGGGATTTAAAAGTTTTTTAATCCTTCTTTAATATCTCTATCTTTCTGGCTGTTGTTTTAAGCTTTTCGCTAAGTGATTCTGCAGAAGCTTTATCCAAATTTTCTATTTCAATGCCGTAAAGCGTGGCAGATACTTTTTTATAGGAAGAAGTAACGGAAAATATCATGCCTTCTTTAAAAAGCCTGTCCACCATTGCTTTTGCGGATCTCTTATCGGCATAGATATTTCCTACCTGGATAACTATTTTTTCAGGGATATGCAGCAACTCAGGA
>JAMDEM010000134.1:1437-5836 GCA_023486985.1 Bacillota bacterium | reverse complement strand
AAAATTGAGCGCTTCGTAAAGAACTACAATCCCAAATCCAAGCCTTTCATTTGGACAGCCACTGCTGATTCAATTCTTGAAAAGGTTAAGCGACTTTGTAAATGTATTGCTGGGACGAGACACTAGTGTAGTGTCGCATAAATCCCTTTACTGTGTTTGTCATTCTGAGAAGCGAAGAATCTTGATTTAGATTGCTCACCCTCCCTTTCAGGCGGGTACCCGGCTTTCGCTCCTCGCAATGACTGTGTAAAGATCTGTTAGAGACAGCACACTAGTTCGAGGATTTATCCACATCAACAGGAATTTAATTTTTTAAAACGAAAGGTTATTGCATAAATTTACAGGAGGTGGTTGTATGAAAAAGTCAAATTTGGTCCTTATAATTGTTGCAGCATTTTTATTTTGTGCCTTAACGAGTGCCGTCGTCTGGTCTCAATTTCCCATTCCTGAACCCCAGCCTACCGCTCAACCGACGCAGGAAAAGCCGGCTGACCAGCCAAAAGACGAATTCAAGGGATTTTCCGGAAAATCCGAAACCTATAAACACAAGGATGGACAATATCAGATAAATATTCCCGTAGAATTTAAGCTTAATGAAGAAGGATTAACCACTGACTGGACAGGTCCTCTTATTGAGGGAATGGCTTGCAGCATCAGTGTTAATTATGTTGATATGGCGGGAGTCAGCTCGGAAGTTCTGTATAATACAAACCTTAAGTCATATAAAGAAAAGAAAAAAGAATATACCGATGTTCAGCCGGTTAAGGTAAAGTGGGGGAAGAAGACTGCCCTGGCTTTCAGGGTAAAAGAAGTTAACAATACGCCTGGAACTTCCAATGAGAAAGATATAAATGACCATCACAGGTGGCATTTATTTGTTTTTGGCAACGGCAAGTTTTATACTCTAGGATTTGCCGCCAATTATGCGGCTTTTAAGGCTAATAAAGTACAGTCAATGTTTGAAGAAGTAATAAAGTCTGTTGAGCTGCTGCCATAAAAAAATATAACATATATGCATAATAGGGCTGGACTTTATTAATCCAGCCCTTTAAATATTTCTTTCATTTTATAAACTCTCGCTAATGGCTAGAAGAAGGGGCTTCTTAAATGAGATTTAATTTTAAGATTGTTACGGTGTTAATTCATTAATAGAACAAAAGATTGTGTTCTTTTCAAAGTAATATTTCCCTTTTTCTATTCCAATAGCTTTTGAATGTTTAATGAAGCGGGGATTGCTGCGGTCAGGCTCAATAAGCGCCCTTAAGCAGGAAATGTTTTTTCTCAGGTCGTTTGCACTTGATTTTCCGTCAAATTTGTAGCCCCATACAGATGAAAATAACTCTTCTGAGGAGAATCCTTTCCCTGCATTTAATACAAGAAAGCTTAATAAAGCAGTTAAGAGATTCTTTCTGAATATATCTATTTCTCCTATGTTTTTGATAAAAAGCTGCTCTCCGGGTATATCCATAAAAAACTCGTGAGAATCTTTATTGGCTCTAAGACTTTCTACTTCCTTTTCATCGCCGGAGTATTTTCTATTGTTTAAACAAATAAGGAATTTTCTTGAAACGACACTCCGGAGGCGCTTAATGAACCGTTCTGCATCTCTTTTCTTGCTTCCTGAAAGATTTTTAAGGAGTTTATGAGCTTCATTATCGTACCTGATCTTTTCTGGTTTATCAGATGAAGATATAATTGATAGCAAGAAGTATCCCTTAAAGAATTTTTCCGGATATTTGTTTTGCGGTCGGAAGACCTCGCTGTCATCCTGAGCGTCGCGAAGAATCTCGTAATTATGACTCTTGAGATTCTTCACTTTGTTCAGAATGACAAAGCAATTTTCAACATGTTCTTTTGCTTCTGTCTCATTATGGTTCCTTAAAGCAATTTCTGCCATGTAGAGATGTGCATCAGCCTTTAATTTTGGCAGTTCTAACTTTTCCAGTAACGAGAAGGCACTATTGCTGAAATCAGAAGCTTTATCAAAGTCACCTTTATTCAAATAAATTTCTGAAAGTTTTAAAAGAATTTCTGCTTCAAGGTTGTAATGAGAACACTCCCTCGCAATTATCAAAGATTTTTCAAGAAGTGTTATTGCTGTCTCTTCCTTGTCTTCATCTATAAAGTTAAGAGCAAGCCAATAATGAGCGATAGCATTATTAAGAAAATTTTCGTGCTCAATGTAAATTCGGGAGGCTGCATTGAAAGCTTCCTTTGCCTCACTGTATTCCCCTCTTTCACTTGCAATTTCTCCCAGGCGCAGCAAATTGAAGCCCATACTCAGGGTATCCCCCAGTTTTTTAGCATCATGAAGATTTTTTTCAAAGACAGCCTCTGCTTCAGCAAGCTTTCCAAGGCAAAAATATGCATCACCTATAACAATTCTCATATCCAGCGCTAAGTATACATCTGAAGTAAGTTTTAAAGCCTCCATTGCCGCTTGCAGGGCTTCATTATATTCTCCGGCTATATTGTGAATAATACCCTTTATCCTTAAGGCATAGGCAAGCCGATACTTGTTGTTTTCTCTGGAAGATATTTCAAGACTCCTTTTAAGATATTTTCTGCCGAGGTTGACCTCGCCTTTTAAGCCGCAGATTAACGCTAGGTTATTTAGACACTTGGTAGCAATGCTTGACGCAGAGGATAATTCTGAAAGCTTAAGACTTTTCTTATAGAATGCAAACGATTCCCCCATGTTCCCCGTGTTAAAATAAATACCTGCTATAGATGAAAGAGCCTCTGCCAGGAGAGCCTGGTCGGTGGTTAACGTTCCTACTTTCTTCAATATGGCAAGACTTTCTTTCCAGCTTCCAAGGACAAAAAGCGCATTTGCTTTTTCAACAAGTATCCATGGATTTATCTCAGGCAGCACTTTTTCAAGCCTGTTTGAATCTTCAATTAAAAGTTCACATTTGCCATGGAAATACATTGTTTGTGCTGAACCGGCAAGAATTTTAGACGCCTTCAATGGCTCGCTGCCCTCCAGGAAATGTGAGAAAGCCTCCTGTTGCAGCCCTGTTTTATCAAAATATTCTCCCAGCTTTCGATGAAGCATTCTTTTTAAGTCATCAGACATATCTTCTTCCAGATACCGCGCAATGAGATTATGGATAGAAATGCTGCCGGAATCATCTCTTTGCAAGAGAGATTTTCTTTCTAGAGAAGAGATAGTTTCTTCAGCATTTTTGATTTTAAGTATTGTTTTTACCGAACTCTCAGGGATAGGAATCGCGCTCAATGCAAGAAGGTCCAGAATCTTCTGCTCTTCGTGTGAAGTGTTTTTAAGGATATTGGAAAATATGTAATCCTGTATTTCTCTGAGAGTGCCTCCGGAGACTATCTTTTCTATGTCAAGAGATTTGGCAATAATCAGGCTTGCAACAAGTTTTAAAAGAAGTGGATGTCCTGAAATTTTTTTCACTATTTTCAAAAGACTTTCATTATCAGGTTTTGGAGTACGCTTATGAAGTTCTAGTAAATTTATCAGAAGGGATGTTGCAGCCTCAAGCGTCAAGCCTTCGAGTTTTTCCTCGAAAATGTCTAATTTTTCAAAATGGGAAGCCGGGATATCTTCTCTGGAGGTAAATATTATGTGAGAGTTAAGATAAGTGTGAAGCAGATTTAAAAACAACTGGATATTTTTATCTTGAAGCAGGTGAAAATCATCTATAAAAAGTATAAACTTTTTTTTGTTCAGAATATTTATTAGAAATAAAGTTTTTTCTTTCAGGTCAGTTTTAGACCCCTTTAGCCATGAACTGAAGCTTTCCTCGCCTGTGCTTCTGAGCCAGGAGTCAATCTCAAAGAAAAAATTTTCCAGCCTCCATCCTTCCAGACATTCAATCCAGAAAATCTTTTTTTCAAGTTTTTCCTTCTTTAGTTTTTCAAGAAACGCAAGAGCAAGGGTGGTTTTTCCTATGCCCCCAATCCCTTTTATTATAAAGAGATGATGGCTGGGGAAAAACTTTCTTAGCCGCTTAAGTTCCTCTTCTCTGCCTAAAAATGTGTCTATCAGCTTGGGAAGAATTTTCATTATAGATCTCCAGTGTGTTTGATTATTACTTAGCTGGACGGGATAAATTTCCTTCCTAAAGAAAATCCCAATAAATTAGTAACACAAATGTAATCTCCGGTAACTTATGGTAACGAGGATTGTAATGTATAATGACAACAATTAGAGTCAATAAGGTAGTGGGAGAGTTTGCTCTCCCCAAAAAAGCAAAGCAAATTTAATTTTTTGCTTCATCCTTGAAATCAGGGTTTTGCGGAACCTTCTGTGCTGCGCTTCTCGCAATGACATTTTTTCACTGCGCAGCCCTTCCTATTCGGTCGGGACGCACCTTTGCCACTACAACAATACAAGAAAATATATAGTGGGGCTGAAAGAACAGCAAAA